>JANOJI010000552.1:0-6884 GCA_031408175.1 Ilumatobacteraceae bacterium | reverse complement strand
GATCAACGCCGCCAGTCGAGCAAGAGCCTCCGGGTCGGGAGTCGAGCCTCGCCGGACGCCTTCGTCGACGTCGGGGAGTTCGCCGGTCGACGGGCCAAAGATGTCGAGGGGAAAGTCGAGAAAGGTCGGGCCGCGGTGCGGCGTCAATGCCAGCGCTGCTGCAGCGTGGACCATGGCCGCTGTCTGACTGGCGTCTTTCACCGTGAGGGCCGACTTGGTGATCGAGGTGACAACCGGAAGGGGATCCATCTCCTGCAGCGAGCCGGAGCCCCAACGCAGTTCGGGCGCACGTCCACCCATCACCACCAGCGGCGAGCCGTTGAACTGCGCGGTCGTGATCGCAGACACACCGTTGGTGATTCCCGGTCCGGCGGTGAGCGCGGCAAGGCCGGGCCGACGGGTCAACTTCGCCCAGCCCTCGGCGGCGAAGGTCGCCGTCTGTTCGTGCCGGGTGTCGACAACCCGCATACCTTGGTCGCGTGCCGCCTCGTACAGCGGCCAGATGTGGCCACCATTGAGCGTGAACATCACGTCGGTGCCGAACGCCAACATCGCCGCGATGGCTTGCTGGCCCGCATGTCCCTCGACTACTCGTGTCGTCATCGGCACAGTGTTCCAGACGACGGTCGGCCGACCTAGTGCTCGTCGTTGTAGCCGGCGATGCGGCTGGTTCCCCGATCGGGTGGACCGAACTGGATGTCGCTGATCGGCATCGGTCGTCCGAGGTGCAACACACCGAGCTGGGCAAACACCGCCAACCAGTCGATGAAGCGGTGGAATACCACCGTGCCACTGCGCAGCACTGTCTCGAGGTCGGTATCGACCGGCTGGCCGGCAACCGTGTTCTCCACCAGCGTCAGGCCCGACACCGACACCAGGTTCTGCGTCGGCGGAATCTCGGTGTGCCCGAAGCCGGGGATCGGTCGCACATGCTGGCCATCGAATCGCCAGCGAATCGCAAAGAACTCCGTCTTGCCGTTGAGCCATGTCGAGTCGCCAAGCGACTCATCCCGGCTGAACTCGCCGTCGAGGAACGCGCCGATCACACCCTTGGTATCGAGCTGCACTGCGGCATGCGCGACGGCGAGGTCGAACAGTTGGCCTTTGGTCGGCTTGGTCGTCATGGCGCCACGTACCTCGGCTTGATCGCGTTGATTCCGCCACTTCGGGCGGCTGGCTGAACAGTCACGACATCGCAGAAGTTCTCAGGGGCGATGATCGGCAGGAGTGGAGGTCCCCATTCCAGATAGCTGGACGGCACCGACGTATCGAAGACGCTGAGCCTCTTGTGGTCGCGGTGGGTCACCACCCACACCCCCTGATGCGGTTCGCCGTTGGTATCGGCGGCAGGAGCGCTGAGTGGGTCCTCCATGAACTCACCATCGTTTCGCAACGTCGGCACGAGGTCGTCCTTGTGGTCGTGGTTGTTGTCGATGGGTATCGGATGATCCGACACCGGGTGATTGTGGCCCGGGGTGGCGAAGATCACGGTGACCTGCCCGGCCGCCCGGCGGTTGACACTGTGGCACTGCCACGTGACCCACCCCTCGAAGAAGGGCTGCTGGCATTTGAAGAAGAAGTAGAGCGGCCAACTGCGCGGCGGTGCGGCACTCGGAATCGGCGCGCCGTGATCGAGCCCGAGCGAGACCTCGATCGCCCGAATGAAGACGTTGGCCATGATCCGTTCGACGTTGCCTTGATAGCCGTCCCACATGCCTGTCGGCTTGTTGGGCTGGGGTTTCGTGTTGAGGCTGCCGTCGGCCCTGATCCGATATCCGAACCATTCTTCAGCGACGGCACGAAACGCCCCGAACGAGACGTCCGAATCCGACATCCATCCCGGCCACATCAACGAGCTACCGACCTCCGACTCGCCCTTCGTCAGGTCGCACGGACGGTCGACGACACCACGCATGTACTCGAGCATCGAGTAACGCCGACCAAGACCGGGAAAGGTGACTGCCGCGTCGTTGTCGACCACCGCCTCGATGCCGTCGTTCAAGGTGTCCTCGAGCAAAAGGAGAAAGTGGCCCTTCTCCAGGTGGTACGGCATTTGGCCCACGGTGGGCTCCTCTCGGTGACGGTCGTGTTCTAAGAGTCGGAAACCGCTGATCGTGATACTGCTACGTCACAACTTGTTGCGCCAGCTCGAAGACCTCGATTGGTTTCGGCAGTCCCTTCAGCGAATGCAGCCCGAGCGAGCGGCCGATGTGGACGTCGAGGCCATGGTCGATGACTGAATGGGAAACATGCGTTTCGCCGGCGGTCGCTGTGGCCATCACGCGCGCCGCCTCGGCGACCGCGAGGCCCGACGCGTCGCCTCCCAAGTCGAACACCGAGCCGCTGGCCAAACCGACGCGCACAGCGACGGCTCCGCCGGCGACCACCAGCGCAGCGTGTTCGATGGCCTGATGGAGCGCGTTGGCGGCATCGACCGCGTCGCGGGGATTCTCGAACCACGAGGAGAATCCGTCACCCGTCGATGTCATGATCGAGCCGCGGTACCGTCCCACGATGGATCGGACAATCCGATGATGTTCACCGAGAATGACTGCCCATGCGGCATTGCCGGCACTAGCCATCAACCTCGTCGAGTCGACAATGTCGGTGAACATCACTGTGCGAACCCTCCCCGAGGGCATTCCGATCCGACCTGCCACCGAGGTCAGCCGCTCGCGGTGCAGTCGAGCCAACAGCGGCGCGCCGAGACCATCGAGCATCTCCAGCGCCGCTCGCGATTCATCGAGCTCGGTCTGACCACCACCGCCGGTCATGAACGCGTGCCTCGCTCGCTGTACACGAAGCAGCGCCTGCTCCAGTATCGAACCGGCTTGCGTGGCCGACTGTTCAGCGCGCTGTATCCACGCTTCCGCCGAGCCGTCGCCGAGCTCGATCGCGCCTGCGGCCATCAACAACGAAATGCCGAGGGGCCAGTCAAAGCTGGCACGTACCCCGCGTTCGTACACAGGCTCGAATGAGGCGAACAATGCGTCGACCACTTCCAGCTCGCCGGCCAGGATCGCCGCATCGAACTGGGCAAGATGAAACCCAATGTTGCGCGCTCCGAGTCCTCGTCGCGGAGGCATCCAACGCGGACGGAGCTCCTCGAGTGCCCCGTCGACACCACGCAGGAGAGCGGTCGCCACGACCTCGGCGAACGGGATGAACATCTGGTGCTGCCGGGCGAGGCCAACCATCGACGCGACACCGGGTTCGTCGCCGCGCGCGGCCCTTCGCCACATCGCTGTTGGCAATGACACGGCAAACGGATCGCCTGAATCGGCACGTCGGGCGCTGAGGATGGTCGACTCGGTGTCGTTGTCGGCGTCGGCAAACCTGCCGAGCATCGTGTTGGCGACGGCGCGAACGGCCAGGCCCGCTCCGTGCTCGGCCCAATTGGAGATTCGTGCCGAGCGATCGATCGAGGTGGTTGCGTTGCCGACGGACTCCATCGGGTGGCCGGCGGCCAACTCGACGAGGGCGCGACGAGCCAAACTGCCCCCGAACCACCATGGATCGGCCTGAGCAAGCGACGCACGGTCGGCAGTGGTGAAGGCCTGCCTTGCACCGTCCAGATCCAGCGTCGCCAAGCGATGCAGCCCAACGGCAAATTGCACCATATTGTCGGTCAGCGGATCATCGAGACCCTGGGCAAGCAACACGGCCGTGTCGATGAAATGCTGCCGACGATCGTGCTGCGGAGTCGAGAACGAAACCTCGGCGAGGATGGCTGCCGCCCGAGCCCGCCAGACACGATCGATGCCCACATCGTCGACAAGGGCTCCGACCATTGCGTCGAGTTCTGCGTGCCGGCGCGGACCACCTCTGGTGAAATCGGTGCGAAGCGCCAACAGCAGACACTCGGCGCGGGAGCCGTGGCTCGTGACCACCACATGGTCGTCGGACGTGTCGCTGGCGCATTGCGCATAGGCATCGGCGGCATCGATCAATCGAACAGTCGCCTCGTCACGGTCGAGTTCGTTGAATCGAGCCTTGCCAACGCGCTCCAGCCAGCCGGCGCGGTCGTGCGGGTCGGTTGCCGTCTCGACCAGGTAGTCGGCGAGGTCGCCTGCAGCAGACCAAGAGCCACGCTCGATCGCCTCGTCGAACGCGGCATGTACGAGATCGCGGTGATGAGCCGTGCCCGATCGCTGGGCCGTCGCCGACAAGCGCACGAGGGTGCCCGCGGTTGTCGACCCGTTCGCTGCAGCCTCGAGCTGATCGAGCACAGCAGCAGCGACATCGCGGACCACGTCAGGTGGAGCCAGGTCCAACGCCGTCGTGCGCAGGAGCGGGTGGGTGAAACTGACGCCGCCGGCGGTCCGTCTGACTGCTCCGAGCGCCACCAACTCATCGACCGCAGCCTGCCGGCCTTCGAGAAGGTCAGCACCTCCGGGTTGTGGCGGCATCGTCTGATCGGCCAAGGCGATGACGATCGAGGTCTGCAGCGCGTCGATCGTCAGTGTTGCCAGACGCGCCCTCCAGGCGACCTCGACGGGAATCGTGCCAGTCGTCGATGCAGGCGGCGGCAAGACCTCCCCGACTGAGATCGAGTCGGCGAGAGCACCGAGTGTCAGCGGGTTCCCTCCGCTGAGTTCGACCAGTCGAGCGATCGTGCGCTGGTCCGTGACACCCGGCGAGATCCGTCTCGCCAGTTCGCGTGCCTCACGATCGTCCAGTGCTCCGAGCGTCAACCGACGGGTGATCGGTTCGTCGATCAATCTGGAGACGAGTGGCGACGCCGTCGCCTCGTCACGAACCACCAGCACGAGGCACACCCGCGCCGGCTGACCGGTGACCGACGCTGTGCCGAGGCGAAATGCCAGATGTTCGACATGGTGGCGGCCGGTTTCATCGAGCCAGTGGGCATCGTCGATCACCAACAGCAGGGGCACACCACTGCCCAGCTGCTCGTCGATTCCTGGGGCGCCGAGTGGCATCTCCGCAAAGGCGTCGCCGCTTTCCGGAATCGTGACGATCTGGTGATCGGCGCCCAGTTCCGCTGCCTGACAGACGAGCCAGTCAACCAGTGTGGATTTGCCAACACCGGGCGGCCCATCGATCACGACAACGACAGGCTGACCGTTGATGGCAGCGGCCAACCATCGCGACAGCTGGGCGCGTTGCAGGATTCGCCCGACGATGTCGACTGCCACCTTGACCTCCGCAATTGACACTACGCCACCATCTCGACGCCCGAGGCTTCGAATCACAGCTGAATACCGGGCCCTGCATGGCGAGCGGTAACGTCGTCACCGTCATGTCGCTGAACGAGATCCGTCAGCCCGCAGACCTGCGGGCATTGAGCTACGCCGAGCTCGAGGAACTAGCCGGCGAGATCCGAGATTTTGTTGTTCAATCGGTCGCCGAAACGGGCGGACATCTCGGATCCAACCTCGGTGCCGTCGAGCTGACTCTGGCCCTCCACCGAGTGTTCGACTCGCCGGTCGACGCGATCCTGTGGGACACGGGTCACCAGGGGTACATCCACAAGATCGTCACCGGTCGGCAGAATCGGTTCGATCAACTCCGCCAGGCCGGCGGGCTATCCGGGTACCTGTGCCGCGAAGAAAGCCCGCACGATTTCGTCGAGAACAGCCACGCATCGACGATCCTGTCGTATGCCTACGGGCTGGCGGTCGCCCGCGATGCCGGTACCGATCCGCGCCGGCACATCGTGGCGGTGATCGGCGATGGTTCGATGACGGGGGGCATGGCGTACGAGGCACTCAACAACATCGGCCATTCCGGGCAACGTGTCATCATCGTCCTCAACGACAACGGACGCAGCTACGCACCGACGATCTCCAACCTCACCGCTGGACCGACGCCCCTCGATCAGTCGATGGCTGATCATCCCAGCCTGCCGGCGCGCATCACCGATCGCCTGTCGCACAGCCTCACCCACATTCGCCTCAACCCGGTGTATGTGAAACGGCAGCGCAAGCTCGAGCAGTTCCTGCGCGAGCTGCCATATGTCGGTCCGCAGGCCGAGAAAGGTGTCGAGGCGTTCAAGGCTGCCGTGCGCGAGTTCCTGCAGCCGCCGTCGTTCTTCGAGGCGCTTGGGGTCCGCTACGTCGGCCCCATCGATGGCCATGACGTCGCCGAGTTGGAGCACACGTTCCTGAACGCCATCGAGCTGTCGGCGGAAGGGCCGATCCTGGTCCACGTCGTCACCCAGAAGGGTCGCGGCTACTCGCCCGCCGAGGATGACGACGAGAAGCACCTGCACGATGCACCGGTGTTCGATCCAGCCGTCGGTCCCCCGCCGGCCATCCCCTCGGGCTATACGCAGGCGTTCGCCGAGGGCATCATCAAAGAGGCCGAGGCTGATGCTCGCGTCGTCGCCATCACCGCTGCCATGGCGGGCCCCACCGGCCTGATCCCATTCCAGAACCGATTTCCCGGGCGGTTCTTCGATGTCGGAATTGCCGAGCAACACGCCGTCACGGGTGCAGCTGGGATGGCCATGGGAGGCTTGCGCCCCGTCGTCGCGATCTACAGCACCTTCCTGAATCGGGCATGGGATCAGGTCGTCTACGACGTCGCCTTGCATCGACTGCCTGTTGTGTTCTGCCTCGATCGCGCGGGCATCACCGGTGACAATGGCCCCAGCCATCACGGCGTGTACGACCTGGCTCTGCTTTCCAAGGTGCCCGGCATGCGTGTGTTGGCCCCATCCAGCGCTCAGGAGCTGCAGGCGATGCTGCACGATGCGCTGGAACTGGCCGACGAGGGCCCGGTTGCGATCCGCTATCCCAACGGCACCGCTCCACAGGTCGGCGAACTCGAGGTCGGTGTCGGGCTGCACGCAAACCAACTGCGGCGCGGCGACGGCACGGTGTGCATCCTGGCGATCGGCAAGCTGGTCACCTTCGCGAGAA
>JANOJI010000548.1:0-10791 GCA_031408175.1 Ilumatobacteraceae bacterium | reverse complement strand
CGACTCGGCTGTCGCATTCGGTGCGGTCGATCTCGGCAATGATGGTCGGGGCGACGGCGGATTCGGATCGGCGACGGCGATCGGGATCGCGGTTGCAGCGTCATTGGGAGGCGCCGGAGCGTGGGCTGCCAGGCGACGGCGAGCAGTGACGTGAGCCAGCGACTGGCCAGACCCCTGCACCCCGGAGCGTGGTGGCTGTGGGCGCTCGGCATGGCAACGGCGGCTTCCCGAACGACCAATCCACTGACGCTCGTCGTCTTCGCCGCAGCTGTCGGTTGCGTCGTGTCGTTCCGACGCACCGATGCACCCTGGGCGCGCGGCTTCGGCACGTACCTGCGGCTCGGCCTGATCGTCATCGTGATCAGGGTCGTGTTTCGCATGCTGCTCGGCGGCCAATACGGCACGACAGTGCTGTTCACGCTGCCCGAGCTTCATCTGCCGGAGGCAGCGGCCGGTGTGCGCATCGGTGGTCCGGTCAGCCTGCAGGGAGTGCTCGCGGCGGTGTACGACGGGGTTCGGCTGGCAACCCTGTTGCTGTGCCTGGGTGCCGCCAACGTGCTCGCCAATCCAAAGCGCCTCCTGAAGTCGCTTCCCGCTGCATTGCACGAGATGGGCGTGGCGGTCACCGTTGCGCTCACCGTTGCGCCGCAACTCGTCGAGAGCGGGCAGCGCATCCGCAACGCGCGCAAACTGCGCGGGGCCCCACGGCAGAGCGGTGTGGTCAGGGGCATGCTGATCCCGGTATTGGAGGACGCGCTCGACCGTTCTCTCGTGTTGGCCGCGGCGATGGACTCGCGGGGTTACGGGCGGCGAGCCGAGCAGACACGGTCAACGCGGATCGCTACGGCCACGCTGGTGCTGGCGGGTGTCGTCGGAGTTCTCATCGGCACCTACGGGGTGCTCGATGGAACGACACCTCGACTGCTCGGCGGGCCCATGCTGGCAGCGGGGTGCATCATCGCAGTGGTCGGGATCCGCACGGGTGGCCGACGCGTACTTCGTAGCGTGTACCGGCCCGATCCGTGGGGCGTCGCCGAATGGATGGTCGCCGCTTGCGGGCTTGCCGCAGCGGGTGCCATGTTCGCCGCCAGCAGCGTCAACCCCGACAACCTCTTCCCGACACTGCAACCGCTGCGTTGGCCAACGTTGGGCGCGCTCCCGGCCATCGGCGCGCTGATCGGTGTGCTGCCGGCGATGCTGGCGCCTCCGGTCGATCTCGGCGAGGCGTCGAGCGTGTCTCGCGACGTGGCGGTTGTGTCGTGATCGATTTCACCGCCGTCACGATCACCTATCCCGGGGCCGATCAACCGATCCTTCGCGACGTCACGGTGCACATTCCCGAGGGCGAACTGTGTCTCGTCGTCGGCGGTACGGGCGTCGGCAAGTCGACGTTGCTCGGCGCGATCAATGGCCTCGTTCCGCATTTCACCGGCGGAGTCTTGGCGGGTCGTGTGACGGTTGCCGGCCTCGACACACGAACCAATCCGCCGCGCGAGCTGGCCGGCGTCGTCGGCGTGGTCATGCAGGACCCCGTCTACGGCTTCGTGGCCGATACGGTCGAGGAAGAACTGGCCTACGGCATGGAACAACTCGCTGTTCCGGCTGCCGTGATGCGCAAGCGTGTGGAGGAAACACTCGACCTGTTGAGCCTCGCCCACCTGCGACGCCGGTCCATGAGGTCGCTCTCGGGAGGACAGCAACAGCGCGTCGCGATCGGATCGGTGATGACGGCCCATCCGCGGGTGCTCGTCCTCGATGAACCAACGTCGGCCCTCGACCCTACCGCCGCCGAAGAGGTGCTGGCGGCACTCACTCGACTCGTGCATGACCTCGGAGTCACCGTCGTGCTCGCCGAGCACCGCCTCGAGCGAGTCATTGAGTATGCCGACATGGTCGTCACAGTGGGTGCCCTCGGCGATGTGGCGGCAGGCAGCCCGCAGGAGATGATGCATGTCAGCGACGTCGCTCCTCCAGTTGTTCGGCTCGGCCAGGCCATGGGGTGGGATCCCCTACCGCTGTCGGTTCGCGATGCCCGTCGGCGCGGCGGCCACCTTCGAGCGCAGCTCGATGACATCAGCATTCCCGCGGCGACTGCGCGAGATCATCGTCGTACGGCGCTGACCGCGCGACGGCTGGTGGTTCGATACGGCGATGTCGTGGCCGTTGCCGGCATCGATCTCGACGTGCACGACGGTGAGGTGTTGGCGCTGATGGGGCGAAACGGCTCGGGCAAGACGTCGCTGCTGTGGGCCCTGCAGGGCACAGGCAATCGGCACGACGGCACCGTCGCGCTCAGGGCCGACGGGAGTGATCCGTCACGGTTGACGCCAGCGGATGCCAGGACTCGCGTCGGTCTCGTCCCTCAGTCGCCTGGTGACTTGCTGTACCTGGCAACAGTCGATGCCGAGTGCACACTGGCCGACATCGAAAGCAACCAGGAGCCTGGCACGTGTCGGGCCATCCTCGATCGAATCGTGCCGGGCGTGGCAGGAACCGCACATCCTCGCGACCTCTCCGAGGGCCAGCGATTGGCGTTGGCACTGGCCGTGCAACTCTGCCCGCAACCCGCCATCATCCTGCTCGACGAGCCCACGCGCGGTCTCGACGAGGGTGCGAAGGTTCGCTTGGCCGGCGTGATCACCGTGCTGGCTGCCCAAGGTCGCGCCGTCGTCGTGGCGACGCATGATGTTGAGTTCGTCGCCAGCGTCGCCAATCGTGTCGTGGTACTGGCCGAAGGCGAGATCGTCGCCGACGGCTCCACCGCCGACGTCGTCGTTGCCTCGCCCGTGTTCGCTCCGCAGGTCGCCAAGGTGATGCATCCGGCGCGTTGGCTCACGGTTGCCCAGATCACGTCCGCGGTCGCCGCTGCGAGCGTGCGATGAGGTCGTCGCATGCCGTCCGGGTTCGCATGCACACGTGGCTCGTGCTGTTGATCGGGTCGTTGGCGGGACTGGCGATGTTCATGTGGCCGCTGCTGACGAACCCGCCCGCCGGGACGGCGCACAGCGCCGAGGCGCCATTCATCTTCGTCCTCATACTCCCGCTCGTGATCGCAGTCGTACTGGCCGAGGTGAGCAGCGGCGGCCTCGACGTGAAGGCGGTCGCCATGCTGGGGCTGTTGTCGGGCGTGGGTGCCGCACTGCGCCCGTTGGGAGCAGGCACCGCAGGATTAGAAACGGTGTTCTTCCTGCTCATTCTTGCCGGCCGCGTCTACGGACCGGGATTCGGGTTCGTCCTGGGTTCCACCACGATGTTCGCGTCGGCGTTTCTCACCGGTGGTGTCGGGCCCTGGCTGCCGTTCCAGATGATCGCCGCGTCGTGGGTCGGACTCGGCGCAGGTCTACTTCCGAAATGCAGGGCACGCGTCGAGATTGCGGTCCTCGCGTTCTACGGGGCGGTGTCGGCATACGTCTTCGGCTTCCTCGTGAACATGTGGTTCTGGCCGTACAGCATCGGCACATTCGCCGGAACCGGCGCCGATCCTGGCCTGCAGTTCGTTCCCGGCGACGCGGTCATGAGCAACCTCCATCGTTTCTTCGGTTTCACGTTGGCGACATCGACATTGGGCTGGGACACGGGACGAGCCATCACCAATGTGGTGGTGATCTGCACGCTCGGGGCTCCTGTGCTGGCTGCGCTTCGCCGGGCGAGACGACGCGTCGACTTCTACCCCGAGATCGCGTTCGAGCCACCCCTCAACCAGGCCCAGTGGAGTGTTACGTGCCCGCCCGGGGTGGCGGCAACCACTCCACCGGCGTTCTCGGTGCAGCCCCAGGCTCGATGACGTGCCACGATCACGGAGACCAAGTACACGGTCGCACGACAACAGATAAGGGACGCCATGGGCAAGCCAACGTTCGGCATCTTCGATCACATCGAGGACATTCCGGGTACGTCAACACCGCAGTTGTTGAAGGATCGACTCGACCTGATCAAGATGGCCGATGAAGCTGGATTCGCTGGGTTTCACCTGGCCGAGCATCACGGCACCGATCTCTGCATGGCTCCCAATCAGGAAGTTTTCATTGCTGCCGCGTCGCAGATCACCAAGAACATTCGCCTCGGTCCGCTCGTGAAGCTGTTGCCACTGCATCACCCGGTGCGAATCATCGAAGACATGGTCGTCGTCGACAACCTCACCAACGGCCGGCTCGACTTCGGCGTGGGCCGCGGGGTTGCACCGATCGAGCATTACTGGTTCGGCAGCAACTGGCCAGAGTCGAAAGACCGGTTCGTCGACGTTCTCGGCATCATCTGCGACGCGTTCGCCACCGGCGAGATCAGCAGCGCCGACTCGAAGTTCTACGACTTTCCAACCATCCCGCTGTCGACAAAGCCCGTGCAGAACCCAATCCCGTTCTGGTATCCGGGAAGCCCCATCACCGCCGGTCGTCATGGCATGAACCTGATGTGGCCCGGCCCCATCGACCAGGCTGCGCACGATCTCTACGTCGAGACGTGGAATGCCCACAAGGGCGACACGCACCGCGTCGATGGGCCCGATTCAGTCCCACGCGTGGGATGCACGATGGTGTTGGCCATCTCGCCGACCGAGAGCGAGTCGCTGGAGATCGTCCGGCGGACGATGAGCGGGCTGATGCGTCGCACCCACAACGTCCACAAGCTCGACCACCTCGTACTGTCCGACGACGAGTGCGATGCTGCGCTCGGCCCGCTGCGCAACATCATGGCGCACATGGAAGACGCCATTCACTTCGGTGCCGGAACCGCCGAACAGATCAAGGACCGCTTCGCCGCCGTCCTCGAACCAGGTCTGACCGACTACATCGTGTTGCAGCTCCCCGCCGGCGACATGACACTTGACGAGGCAAAGCGCACGATGGACCTCTTCTGCAGCGAGGTGAAGCCGTCGCTCGAGGCAGCGTGACGAGTCGACCATGAGCGGCGACAGCTATATCGAGCGAGCAGAAGGCGCTCATGGAGGACAGGGCTACTTGCCTGATCTCGTCGCAGCACATGTCCAACTGGTTGCTTCACGCCGTTGTGTCCCACCAACAGGTGTTCCGGCATCGAGCAGCCGAGTGGGTATACCGTGCCGATTCTCCACGCTCGCCGTCTGGAATGCAAGGCCGTGGAGGCTGGCGGTTTGGAGTGAATCGCCGCTGGGTAGAACTTCCTCCAACGAAAGGAGAGTCACATGAAGGGAAGCCTGCTTTGGGTGATCGCGGCGATACTGGTTGTCGTCGGCATCGTGCAGCTCGTACAAGGCCAGATCATCTTTGGAATCGTTCTGATCATCGCCGCTTGTCTAGTCGGCCCAGGCGGATACTCCGTCTTCAACCGAAGTACCTGACTCGCGGTCAGTCGTCGAGGCGTAACTGATCGCCAAGTCCACTGATCTCGACCAGGCGTGTAATGCCGGCCGTTGGGCGGGCGACGACGAGGTCGCCGCCCGCCTCACGTGCTCGAACAGCGGCTTCCATCAAGACCCGAAGACCACTGGAATCCATGAACGAGACGCCGGCGACGTCGATCGTCACCAGGCCTGCCGGAAGCGTCGCTATCGCTTCTGCCAGCAGAGGAGCGGTGTGCGCGTCGATCTCACCGCTCACTTCCCACCCAGTGGGTGTGACAGAAATCTCGAGTTGAGCACCCATTTCGGACATGTCGGCAAACGGTAGTCGTTGTTTCGAACGACCACACCCCTCAGTCGAAATGATCACCCGTTCGGGTGACAATCTTCAGGCGTCAGCCGAGCGCCTCGACATCGTCGTCGAGCTCGGCGATGAGCCACTCACGCATCAGCTCGAACGATGAGCGCAGAAGCCGCGACACCTGCATCTGCGATACGCCGACCGCATCGGCAATGTCGGATTGCGATTGCTCCTCATAGAAGCGAAGCCGCACGATCTCACGTTCACGCTCGGGCAGCCGGGCCAACAGCCGATCCACGATGTCGGCATCGACCGCATGCTCGAATCCGGGCTCTTCCGAGGCGAGCGCGCCGATTCGGTCGAGCGGCGCCTCGACATCGCCGTCGTTGACGTTCGAGTGGATCGTGCCGACGTGATACGCCGCCGAAGCGGACAGCCCTCGCAACACGTCGTCGTGCTCGATTCCCAGGTGAGCCGCGATGTCGGCGACCGACGGCGACAGTCCCGTGCTCTGTGTGAGTTGGTCAGTCGCCTGGCGCACGATCAGATGTAGATCCTTGGCCGAGCGTGGGACCCGAACGGTCCAACTGTGATCCCGGAAGTGCCGCTTCAGTTCACCTTCGATAGTGCTTCCGGCAAACGCAGCAAACGGCACACCGTACTCGGGGTCGAAGCGGTCGACAGCCTTGACGAGTCCGAGCATCGCCACCTGTCGAAGGTCGTCCTCGGTGCCTGCGGACCGGCTGTACCGTTGGGCAATATGGGCGGCGAGGCCCATGTGCCGTTCGACGAGTCGATTGCGCACCGACCGGTCCCGGCCCGCGGCAAACTCGAAAAACAATTCGAGATCGTCGAGGTCGGTGTTGCTGGAAGTGTCCGTGCCCTCACGCTACCCGGCCGCCAAATGTGAAGTCCGACCGGTCAGCGACGGCAGATCAAACCTCGGCTGCCGAGCGGAGTGTGGCCTTGACCACGACCGTACCGGCCGCCGGTTGATCCACATCGACCTCCGCCGACAGGCTCCCGACGATCAACAGTCCGCGACCCCGCGCCGCAAGTGACGTCGCCGGGCCCCATCCTTCGCGCGGCGGAGGCGTACCGGCGTCTGTGCAACTGGTGACCTCCAGAACCAACGACCTGCCGTCGCCGATCGACAGGCGAACGAGGAATGGGCTGCCGGGCGAGGCCTCGACCGCGTTCGTAGCAAGCTCACTGAGCACCAGTTGGGCACGATCACGCAGATCCTGATCGATCCCGTGAACCTCGAGACAATCCACCAGGTCGTTTCGAGCGGCACGGAGGGTGCTGGTGACTCCCTGGTACTCGCGCTGGAGTACCACACCTCCGTCGCGCCTCCCACCGGTCATGACGAACCGACTCGCTTGGCCGACCTCGGCGGCAGCACGCTCATGGTGCGGGCGATCCTACTCGCCCTCTGAGACGCGCTGCGGGAGGTGTGACGTGGTGACCGGCTGCACGGAGTGCTGCCTGTGCCCGATTCTTGACACCGAGCTTGGCGTACAGACGCCGCACATATGTCTTCACGGTGTCGATCGACAAGAACAACTCACTGCCGATTTCGGCGTTGCTCATCCCGAGCGCGATGAGCGCGAGCACTTCCTGCTCCCGGGTGGAGAGAGTTTCGCGCTCGCGCCGGTGACGGCCCCGATGCATGGTGCCGAGGCCGATCCGTTCGCCCGTGGCGACGCGCTCGATCACATCGACGAGCATCGCACCCGCCTGCGATTTGAGCGCCACGCCGGAAACTCCAGCCTCATCGGCCAGAGCAAGGAACTCGGGAGCAGCATCCCACGTGTAGAGGAGCACGTGCTCGACATGTCCGTCGCGGACCATGTCGCGTGCCCGGTCGATGGCGTGACGCCGACCGGCAAACGTGTCGAACAGGGCCACATCGGCACGACCCTTCGGCTCGGCACGGACCTTGATCTCGACGACGCGGACGCGTTCCGAAAACGGCGCGAGCATCGCTGCCAAACCTTGCACGATGATCTCATAGTCGTTCACCAACGCAACCGTGACTGGCTTGGCGGCGATGGGCATAGCAGGGGGTACCCGACTAATCCGCTTGCCAAACGGCATGGAGCTTGCCGCCCGCCAGCGTCGAGCACGTCGAGCACGTCGATGAGGGATAGCGTTCACCTCAATGTCCAGCGAACCCGAGCCGACGGCTGTCGACGAAGATCACTTCGAGGTGATCGTGCCGCTCCAAACAAAGTACGCGTCGACAGTGCGATTGATCGCTGCCTCCTTGGGTGCTGAAGCCGGGTTCACCGTCGACGAGATCGATGATCTGAGGCTCGCGCTCGACGAAGTCTTCTCGTTGCTTGCCAAGCGCCATGTCGGCGACCGGGTTCGCACCAGGTTTCGGCTCGATGGACATCAGCTGATTGCCGGCCTCACCCTGGAATCCGGGGCGGTCGATGTGCAGCCCGACGAGCTGGCCGCCAACATCTTGCGGTCGGTCGTCGACCGCTACGAGTTCACCAACAACGGCGTGACGTTGACGAAACGGGCAAGCGAGGCCTAGTTCTTGCCATGTGACACCGATCTCCGAAAAGTCGATGGCGACGATTGAAATACGCATCAACCGGGTACACCGTCTGCTCCTGAGCTGCCGCGTCGGTTCAAGTCCGGCGCGGCAGCAACAGTCCGAAAGTGAGTCGTTATGTCGAATGCCCTGAAGAACGCCGTTGAATCCAGCGCCAACACCTTGTCGGATCTGGTCGAGGAGGCTCGATCCCGGATCGAAGACCTGCCGCCCCTTGCTCACGCTCGGCGTAAGCGTGTGCGCAGGAGTTGGACGTCCATGATCGGCCTTGTGGTGTTGGCTCTCGTCGCCACGATCGTGGCGAAGCAAGCCTGTCGGCCGGCTGAACGATCCACCGACCGACAGCAGTGAGTGCGATCAGTTGCGTCTGATCACCAGCAGAGCGATGTCGTCGTCGGGATCGTGACCCTGGGTCAGTCGCTCGAGCAATGAGGCACACATCTCCTGCAGCGGCATGTCCCGCGTCTTCTCCACTACGTCGATCAGCCGCCTGAGTCCATCGTCGATGGTCTCACCACGCCGTTCGACCAGCCCATCGGTAAACATCACGGCGAGGTCACCAGCTTCGAAGGGGAAGTCGGCCGTGAGGTTGTGCTCGTCTGGCAAGTGGAAGCCGAGCAATGGCCGTCGGCCGCCTTCGAGCAGCTCGGCGGCGCCGCATGCGGGGACGCGGAGCACCGGCACGTGCCCCGCACTCGCATATCTGGCATGCTCATCGGGGCTGAAGAGCACATATGCGACCGATGCTCCGAGAGTGTCGGCACCTTGCATGGCGAACAGGTCCACGGCGGCTATGGCACGGTCCGGTTCGGCATCGTTGGCAACTGCCGTGGCGATCGATGCACGGAGTTGTCCCATCGCGGCCGCCGCAACGAGACCGTGGCCGACTGCGTCGCCGACCACTGCCGCAACGCGCCCTCCGCCGGCATCGAGCACCTGGTACCAGTCGCCACCAATGGCCATGCCTGTGGCCGGGCGATATCCCGCCGCTACGTCGATCCACTTCGGGACACTGGGTAGTGCGGGCATGAGCCGATGTTGAAATGTCAGGGCGATATCGCGGTCGCGTTCGTACAGCGACGCGCGCTCGAGGGCGCCAGCGCAACGCGAGCCAAGTGTCACCACCATCGACAGCTCTTCAGGCGTGAAATCGCGACGCTCGTCGAACGTGAATACGAGCGCTCCGATGACCCGATTCATGATTCGCAAGGGCACGCCAAGCGCCGCGCCGAGGGATCCTCCTACACCGAAATCGGTCTCCACGACCGAGCCCTTGTCGAGGGCTTGGGCGGCTACGGCCAACCGAGCCTCCTCGGTCACGGCATCGGGTGCGACCGTTGATTCCTTGACCGTCAGGTCGCCGTCGTCGTCGGCGAGGAACAGGGCAGCTCCGTCGGCGCTGATACCTGCCGAGCCGTAGGCCAGGACCGCATGAACGATCTTGCCGGTCGTGGCAACCGCGGCAATGCGGCCACTGACCTGTTGTAGCGTGTCGAGTGCAGCGCGGCTACGGGTCTGTCGGTCGAAGAGGATTGCGCTGTTCAGTGCCGCACCAACTCGTCCTGCGAGCTCTTCGATCAGACCGATCTCGGCGGAGGCGAACGGCGCTTGCCCCTCGCAGCGGATCAGTTGCATCGCTCCAATCGTTCCCAGGGCTCCGACGAGCGGGACCGTGACAACTGATCGAAGCCCAACCTGTCGGAGTACGTCCCCTCCTGGAAGCGAGAAAACCACAGGGTCGACGGTCGGGATGACCTCGGGCCGGCCGGATCGGATCACGCCTGCGGCGCCCCAACTGGCATCTGGATCGTACGGATAGTCTCGTTGAAGTTGTTCGGCCCATTTCACCATCGCCGGATCGGTGTGGGCGACAGTGATCGATGGCCGATCGCGGCGCTGGTCGATGGAGACAACGATCGAGCACCACTCGGCGAGTTCGGGGATCACCGATTCCGTGACACGTCGTACGATCTCGCCGATGTCGACCGAGAAGGCCAACACATCGTTGACCTTGGCCAGGTACTCGATTCGTTCGCGCTCACGTCGCTCGAGGTCCAACAGTCGTGTGCGCTCCTCGATCTCGCGATGACGTTCGTCGATGTCGATCGCCAAGCCGAACGCACCGATGACCTCGCCGTCGTTCGCGGCGACGATCACGTCGCCGATCCCCTCGATCCAATGCACGGTTCCGTCGGGCCAGGTGCTCCGATGATCGAACCGGAACGGCTCTCGTCGAGCGACACCAGCAGCAACTGCCTCTTGAACCATCGCCCGGTCGCGCTCGTCGACCCGGTCAATCCAATCCTCGAACGTTCCGCCAAACTGGTCGCCGTCGAGACCGAAGAGCATGGCAACGTTCGAATCCCACTTCACCGAATCGGTCTGCCGGTCCCACGACCACTCGCCCATCCGACCGGTCGCGAGCGCTGCCTTCAGCCGGTCGGCGCGTCGCAGGATAGGCAGTGACTCAGCGAGTTGGCGGTCTCGTGCCTCGCGTGTCGCTGCCACCCAGACCGCAAGTGCACCGCCAAGAACTGTGGTGACGACTGCGACCCAATGACGTCGGCTGCCCGCGATGTCGTTGCTCCAACCAAGCGCGACCGCCAC
>JANOJI010000496.1:0-4949 GCA_031408175.1 Ilumatobacteraceae bacterium | reverse complement strand
TAGACGTTGCGCGGGTCGAGCCAGTGGTCTTCCGGCACCGGCTCACTGCTCAACGATCCGCCGCACAGTGGGCACGGTGGCTCGAAGACTGCGGCTTCCAAGGCGTCAACGGTGCGGGGCGCCGGTCGCACGACACCGTGTTCTGTGCATCGGTAGCGTCCCTCGCCGTAGACCACCATGCTCGACGCCAACACGATCCGACCGGCGAAGCCGATGTCGTGCAAGGCTCGGAGCATGCAGGCCGTGCCGAGATCATTGCGGCTCACGTATTCACCGACATCGTCGAAATCGACACCCAATCCGACCTTCGCCGCCTGGTGGCACACGGCCTCGACGTTGCGCAGCAGGCGGGGCCAAACCTGCTTGTCGCGCACGTCGCCCCAGATGTACTCGGCGTCAGTGCTCAAACCCATCGGGACGCCGTCGTGAGCCGCCGGATCGAGGTCGTCGATCACGACTACCTCGTGACCGAGGCCGACCAGCTCGTCGACAATATGCGAGCCGATGAATCCGGCTCCACCCGTCACCAGCACCCTCATCGTCCGACCCTCTCATCCATCCGGTGAACCAACATGCCTGATGTCATCCTTCCTGCGCTCAACGAAGCCGCCGCAGTCGAATGGGTGTTGCGTCGCATGCCCAATGGTTACCGACCGATCGTGGTCGACAACGGGTCGTCCGATCGCACTGCGGAAATTGCCGCGGCGTGCGGGGCGACGGTGGTGTACGAACCACTGCGCGGCTTCGGCTCGGCATGTTGGGCGGGCTTGGAGGCGGCGACCGATGATGTCGTGTGTTTCATGGACTGCGACGCGTCGCTTGATCCGGTTGCCCTGCCGTTGGTCGCGGGGTATGTCGAACGTGACGAGGCCGACCTTGCGATGGGCGCACGAATTGCCGAGCGTGGCGCATGGCCGGTGCACGCACGCCTGGCCAACCGCATGTTGGCTTTGGAGGTTCGCCGGCGTACCGGCTTGCGGCTGGCTGACCTGGGGCCGATGCGAGCCGCTCGTCGTCAAGATCTGTTGGCGTTGAACCTGCGCGACCGCCGCTCGGGTTGGCCGCTGGAGATGGTGCTGCGGGCTCGCGAGGCCGGGTGGCGAGTGCGCAATGTTCCCGTCGAATACCGCGAACGCGAAGGCCGATCGAAGGTCACCGGCACCGTTCGGGGCACGGTGCGGGCAATCGGCGACATGGGTCGCTTGTTGCGAGACCAAAGGGGTCGCTGACCGATGCACGTGACGATCATCGCCAAAGCGCCTGTGGCCGGCGACGTCAAGACCCGGCTGTGTCCACCGTGCAGTCCCGAGCAGGCTGCCCGAATTGCCGCTGCTGCATTGGCCGACACGTTCGCCGCGGTCGACGAGGTGGCTGCTGCCACCGGCGCGAGACGGGTGCTGTTGTTGGATGGCGCCGGTCAGGAGTGGATGCCGACAACGTTCGAGGTGGTCTCCCAACGCGGCGACAGGCTGGGGCAGCGGTTGGGCAACGGCTTTCTCGATCTCGGGCCCGGGGTGATCGTGGGTATGGAGACTCCGCATGCTGTGTCGGCCCTTGCCGGCGCGATCGAGGCTGCCAGCTGCGGCGTTGACACGATCGGTCTGGCTCTCGATGGTGGCTATTGGATGATCGGGCTGTGCGTCGAGAGCGCTGCCACTGCACATGATCTGTTCGAAGGCGTGGCAATGAGCGCTACGCACACCGGGCTGAGCCAACTTCGTCGGATGCATGCCAGCGGTTGTCGGGTGAGGCTGCTGCCGACAGCTCGCGATCTTGACACCGTCGACGATCTCGAAGCCGTCGCCGTGTCCGGTCGAGGCGGCGCCTTGGTGGCTGTTGCAGCCGAGGTGCTCGCCTCCTGGGCTTGAGTGTTGGGGTGTTGAGTGTTTCGCTGAGTGGGACCGACCGGTCCCGGAGTGAGTCATACTCAACGAATGCCGAGGTAGGCGTCGGCTCCTTCCGGCATACCTCGGATCGCGGCGAGCAAGGCGTTGGCGGGTACCGACAGCGGCAGGATCGTGCGGGTCAGTAGCAGGTCGGTGTCGAGCCTGCCATCGCGAACGGTGGGACCGAAACTGCCCCAGAAGGCACCCTCGGCGGTGATGGCCAACTCGCTCGGGATATCTCGGGCGGCGGCCCGTACGCCGAGCCCGAACTCGTCTGCTCGGCCGCGCCTCACGATTGGGCGCACAATGTGATCGGCGGCGGTAACCCCGAGTGAGGCGACGAGTTCTCTCAGCGGATCGAGTGCTGGATCATCGAGGGGCCCCGCAGTGGTGGTGGCGATACGCACTTGTACCCCGTGCGCGATCAGCCGAGGTACTGCCTCGACGACCTTGGCGAAGTTGTCGGGCCCGCGGGCCATGTCGTTGACATCGGGCAGATGTGAATCGAGGGAGATCTGCAACGCCACGTTCGTATGGGCCAACTTGGCGGCGCGTTCGATGCGGTCACCGGCAAACAGCGTGCCGTTGGTCAGTAGGATCAGCGGCAGGTGCTGTGCCATCTCAAGCACGGCTTCGGGCAGCCATGGCAACAGGAACGGTTCGCCGCCGGTCACACCCAGCGCGGCGAATCCGAGTTCCTTGGCCTGCTCGGCGACGGCAACCATCTGCTCAGCACCGAGGATGCGGCGCTCGCTGCGCGGGGAGGACTCGGTGAGGCAGTACGAGCAGGCCAGGTTGCAGTGGTAGTTGGAGTACAGCCACACGCGGCCGGGCAGTGTGCCATTGTTCACTGCTTCAGCGATCGGGCCGGTTGGCGCCAGCGTGTCGGTCATGACATGCCCTCGTCGGCGAGTCGTTTCAGCACGTGCGGTGCAGTCGGCAACTGGAAGCCGGTGGCGAAGCGGTTGAGGAACATGGTCGCGCCGACCGTCACGGAGACCTCGACCAAGACGTACTCAGCCCAGTGTCGGCGAGCGGCCTGCCAGACATCGTCAGGTATCGGCCCTGTCGCCCCGGCCAGCGCGTCGATCCAGCCGATCAAGGCTCGCTCGGACCCGGAAGGAAACCCGTCCTCCAACGGGATTTCACCGCGCAGGGCTCGCACCTCGGTCAGGCTCAGCCCGGCATCGAGCGAAACAACGGTGTGTGCGTGAATGCAGTACGTGCAACCCTGCAAGGCCGAGGTACGCAGGATTGCGAACTCTGTGGCCCGCAGGCCGGCCGAGCCGGCACTCAGCGCTGGACCGACAAACCCGAGCACCGGTCCGAGCAGTTCAGGCACCGCGGCAAGCGCGGCCACGATCGGGCCAGGATCGCCACCATCGAAGTACGGCTGAGCGGACAGCGGTGCCCGGTCGACGTCGAGGAGTTCCACACGAGCCATCGCGCCATCATTCCCCATCGAGCCGGACAGCAGGGTCGCCGTTGCGCGAGTTTCGCAAATGTTTCGCGAATGGTCGCGACACGAGCCGCACAAGGTGAGTACCGTCGGGAGTGTGACGAGCGGCCTGTTTCATTGGGAATCCGTGTGGGCGTCGAAGCGGTTCGACGAGGTCAGCTGGTACCAGACCGACCCCCAGCCCTGAAGCGACCTCGTGCGCCGCGTGTCGGTGCCATCGAGCAGGGTTGCACTTGTTGGTGCTGGGGCCTCGGCGCTGGTGCTCGACCTCGTGCAGCACGGCTATCGGTCGATTGATGCCGTCGATCTGTCACGTGCTGCGCTCGATCAGCTCGCCGAACGGCTCGGACACGCCGTAGGAGTCGTTCGATTCGTGTGCGGAGATGTGCTCGATTTGGTGTTCGATGGCCAGGTCGACGTTTGGCACGACCGCGCCACCTTTCATTTCCTCACCGATCCGCACGACCAAGCCGAGTATGCGAACCGGGCCGCCGCTGCTGTGCGGCCGGGTGGATACTTGATCATCGCAACCTTCTCTGACAATGGACCCGAGCACTGCAGTGGTCTTCCCGTTGCCCGGCACTCTGCCGCCGCATTGAGCGTGGTGTTTGCTGCGGGGTTCGACCAAATCGAAGCGTTCGATCACGATCATGTCACCCCGTGGGGTGATGTGCAGCCGTTCACATATGCCATCTTTCGGCGTCGTCAGTTGCCGGCTGAGGATCTGAGATGACCGCCATGTCGCGCCGCGCCTGTGTGGGCGTGGCGGATGACCGTCGTCGGCGACTTGCTCACAACTCACCCAAGTCGTGAAGGAGTTCGACCATCACGTCGGGCCGTCGCGTGTAGATGCCGTCGACGCCCATCTTGATCAGGTCGGTCATGTCCTTCGGATCGTCGACAACCCAGGTGAGGACGGCGATTCCCTTGCTGTGAGAGAACTCGAGGTAGTCCGAAGAAATGCGCTTCGTGCCATCGTCGGCGAGAAATGCGGGCTGGCCGACAAGCTGCTTGGTGGCAAACGTTGTGTCGCCTGCGTCGCGGGCTGCCCGCATTGCACGTCGCTCTGCGTCGGTACCCGACGTATGAACTTCGGGGCACAGCTCACGAAACAACATGACTTGCTCGTTGGTGTCCACGCCGACGTACACATCGGTCGTGCGACCAAGCAATCTCAAGAGAGTGCAGAGCGGTTCGACCGCATCTGTCCCAAGGTCCTTCAAGTCGAGCGTCACGAGCGTGTGTGGAAACCTTCGGAGAATGGATTCGATGGTCGGGATGGTGATGCCCTTGCCGCGGAGCGGATATTGGCCGTTCCGCTCGAAATTCCACGCTGCATCGAGTGTCGCCAGCTCGGCGTACGGCTTGTCACGGACTCGACCGGTGCCGTTCGTGGTTCGTTCCAGCGTGCTGTCGTGAAAGGCAATTGGCACACCATCAGCGGTGAGGAAAGCATCTGCATCGATGACATCGCCACCCATCTCCATGCTGTGTTCGTAGGCGTAGAGCGTATTTTCGGGAAACAACCCGTCCCCCCCGGCGTGAGGGATCACCAGAGGGCGACCGATTCGAAATGGATTCCCGGTCGGCGTTGCTTCGACGTT
>JANOJI010000430.1:0-34016 GCA_031408175.1 Ilumatobacteraceae bacterium | reverse complement strand
GAACGGGGGAATCCACTCGACCAGGTGGCGAACGACGTCGCGGGCGACCCATCCGTCGCAGGGCGCTGGATTGTCCCAGGCGTGCTCTGGCACGGAGGTGGCCACCCGGGTCAGTTGGGCGGCGACCCGGCGATAGCGCTGGGAGATCTCGCTCATGAACTGATTCCTCCCCTAACGTCGGCGCCGATGAACACCGTCGAACCGCGCATACACGGGCAGGCGCAGCCTGGCGATTTCTTACTACAGCTGGCCCACACCGCCGAACTCGATTCATCGGTGCTGGCACAATGTCGCCAACTGCTCGATCTCGCCTTTGATGGCGGGATGACCGACGACGATTGGGACCATTCCATCGGCGGAATGCACGCAATCGCGTGGCACCGCACGTCGGTCATTGGCCATGCGTCAGTCGTGCAACGCCGTCTCATCCATCGAGGCAAGGCGCTGCGAACGGGGTACGTCGAGGGCGTCGGCGTCGATCCCGCATGGCAGCGACAGGGCATCGGGGGCCAGATGATGGAAGCGCTCGAAGGAATCATCACCGCCGCGTACGACATCGGTGCGCTGGGCGCCAGCGACGATGCGACCAGCTTGTACGAACATCGAGGGTGGATCAAATGGCTCGGCCCAACGTCTGCGCTGACCCCCACCGGAATCGTCAGAACAGCCGATGAAGAAGGCTGGGTCTATGTCCTACCCAGTGCCCAAGTGCTCGACGTCACAGGCGAGCTCACCTGCGACTGGCGGGACGGGGACCAGTGGTAGCCGACGAATCCGACTTGATCTCCAACGGTTGTCGTCCGATACCTTCTTGGCGGCGATGGTTCGAGAGGGAGCTCGATGGGTACCACAGAAACAATGTCTGAATCGTCGCCGCGCAATCCGAGGCGGTGGACGGTTCGCCTAGCAGTAGCTGCGGCGATGTTCGCAGCCTCGCTGCCCGTCATCAGCTCGAGCCGGATCGCCTTTGCAGCGACTCCCTCGGCCGATGCGCCTCCGGTGTCGCTGATCGGCGATTCGACGATGGCGGGAATGGCCTGGAACTCGAGCACCGGCAACGACCCGCGCGACATAGTCAGCAACTCGTACCGGCTGACGTTCGATGCCGAGAGCTGCCGACGCATCGTCAACGCCAGTTGCCGCGGGCGATTCGGCTACGCCCCGATGAGTGTGCTGCCGCTCATGAAGAACACGCTGAACGGGCAGCTCGGCGAAGCGATGGTCGTAATGGCCGGTTACGACGACTCGTCGATCACCGATGCCGTGGATCTGGTGATGGCCGAGGCCGAGGCCCAGGGCGTTGCTCGAGTGCTCTGGCTGACCTATCGAACGAATACGGCCTACGTCTTGCCAGGGGGTCTCCCAGCCAGGGACCTGTACCAGAGTCACAACAGCGAGCTGACCGCAGCAGCTCAACGACACAGCTCGCTGCGCGTCATCGATTGGGATGGATTCACTGCGAATCAGCCGAGCTGGTTTGCCGGCGATGGCATCCATCTCAGCATGGCCGGCGCGATTGGCCTGGGTACGTTCATCAGGGATGCGCTCGACGCCCAGCCCATTGGCCGGTGTCGCACGGCCAACGCGCTGACCGGCACACCCGACAGTGGAACCTCAACTACCCCCGTCGCGAGCGAGCCGTCCGGCTTCATCCCACTGGTGCCACGACGTGCTCTCGATACACGCGACCCCTTGCTCGGCGGAGCGTCGGGAATGCTCGGTGCCGGCCGCACGGTCTCGATCGACGTCAGCCAAATCGTGCCGAGCGACTCTGTCGCGGCCACCCTCAGCGTGACTGCGACAGGCAGTTGTGTCGCCGGCTTTCTGACGGTCTTTGCCTGCGGAGCTCGACCTCCGACATCGAACATCAACTACGAAGTCGGTCGCACCACTGCCGGCTTGGCGATCGCACCGCTGGTCGACGGACGGGTGTGCATCTTCGCATCGAACCCCACCGACCTCGTTGTCGACGTGATGGGTGCGTTCACGCCTGACGGCGACCGCTTCCACCCGATGACACCGACGCGATGGATCGATACCCGTGGCGGCACCGTGCAGCTGCGCCAAATCACCGGCACGCGCGCCGCGCCAGCCCAGACACAACTGACCATGCGTGGGCAGGGTGGCATTCCGGCCGATGCAACGGGAGTGTGGCTCAATCTGACCGTCGCCGATCCGACCACGCCGACGGTGCTCACGGCCTACCCCGGCCCCTGCGGCTCGCCACCGTTGTCGTCAAATGTGAACGCGCGGTCCCTGCGGTCAACGGCCTCGTCGGTGCTCGTGGGACTCGGCACCGACGGATCCATCTGCGTTCGGACCTTCACCGGTACCTCACACATTGTCGTCGATGTCGCCGGATGGTTCGGGCCCGGAAGCGGTGGACTTGCATATCGACCAACTGCGCCGGTGCGACTGCTCGACACACGACTGAATAGCGGTCAGCCAACGGCTGCTGAAGCACCCGTGCACGTCGATGGTGTCTCCGTTCTCAACGTCATCGGTGTCGATGCCGCCAGCCCGGCCTATGTCACGGTTCGGCCGTGTGGATCAGCGTTGCTCACCTCGTTGCTCAACACCGCTCCGAGGGAAGCCTCGGCGAACCTCATCGCCGTGGGTGGCGACGCGGGCGGCAATGTTTGCGTGCGATCGAACGTCAGGTCACACCTGGTCGTCGATCAGGTCGCCACGTTCGCGCCGTAGTCATCCCCGTGATGATGTGCGAATCTACGGGCCCATGCCCGACCACGCCGCCGATGCCCGATTGCTGCTGACGGAGTCTCCCGACAACTACGTCGCCGAACGCGCCCGGCTGGTCAAACAGGCGCGTGCCGCAGGTGACCGAGCGAGCGCCGGCTTCTACCAAGCCCTCAAACGCCCCAACCTTTCGTTGTGGGCCGTGCTCTCAGCGGGCGACGACGCCAGTGCTGTCAACGGCCTCGTGTCTGCGACGACTGAACTCGCCGAGATCCAAGGTGGTGGAGCCGGGGCGAGCGCCCTGTCGGCAGCGACCCAACACAGACGCAATGCGCTCGAGGCTCTGGTCGATCGGGGTGTGAAGGCGCTGGCCAAATCGGTCGCAGGGGCAGCGTCACGACGTGCCGAGATTCGCGACATCATCGACCAACTCTCTCGTCACCCAAACCTCGCCGAGACCTGGATCAATGGCACGCTGCGAGAACTACCCGACGACACCTTCGGATTTGCCGCCTTCACCGGCTCCATCGATTCGGCCACGACCGTGAAGGATGCCGAGGTCAAGCCCCGAGCGCGGCGCACTGCGAAGGCGTCGAAACCACGCAGCGATGACACCGCAGCCAAACGATCGGCCGACCTTGCCGCAGACCGGACCGCCCGCGCGGAACGTGCCCAGGTTGCCCGGAAGGCGCGTCAGGACGTCGTCGCGGCGTCTCATCAATTGGCGACTGTCGAACGGCGGGTCATCGCAGCGCAGGCCGCCGTTCGTGAAGCGGAGGATGCGTTACGGCTGGCCGAGGAAGAACGCGCGGCCGCCGAGCAGCGAAACCACGAAGCGACCGCGCGGCTGGAGGCGAACCGCAACGAATGACGTTGTCACCAGCGCGAAGCGATCGGGTCAGAGGTCGGCGACGAGTTCTGGTGATTCTCGACCGACCGTGGTGGCGCCCGTGGCATGAGGGTTGCCGGACGGAAGCTGGCGATAGACGATGGCGGCAGCCAGCAGGGCAGCACAGCCAGCGATGATCGCGGCCAGGTGCACGCCCGACACAAACGCTTCGCGGGCGATGGAAGCAACCTGTGTGCCCGCGGAACCGCCGACGTCGGCTCCAACGTGCAAGGCGCCGGCGAGACTCTCCTCGGCCTTGCCGTGCAACGAGGCGGGCAGTAGATCGAGGGCAGGCGACAGCCTGGCGTCGTAGCGAGACGCCACCAGGCTGCCGAGCACTGCGACGCCAAGTGCGCCACCGAGTTCGCGAGTCGTGTCGTTCATCGCCGAACCAACGCCGGCCTTGCCGAGCGGCACTGCCGACATGATCGAACCGGTCATCGTAGGAATGCACATCGCCATGCCTGCGGCCATCACCATCACCACTGGCACGATCTGGATGTACGGCGTGTCGGTGCGAGCGATGGTGAACAGGAACATTCCTGCCGACACCCCGATCAGACCGATGGCGACAGCAACATTGGCTCCGAAGCGTGCGGCGAAGCGCGGCGATTGGGGTGCAATCGCCATCATCACCGCAGCAAATGGAAGTTGCTTGACGCCGGCCTCCAACGTGCCGTAGCCCAAGACGAGCTGGAAGTACTGGGTCAACAAGAAGAAGAACCCGAACATGGCGAAGAAGACGAGCGTGATGACACCTGCGGCCACGCCGAATCTGGGGTCGAGGAAGTAGCGCAGGTTCAGCATCGGTGCCGTGTTGCGCAGTTCCCACATCAAGAACGCGGCGACCAATACTGCTGCGACGGCAAACCACAACAGGCTCTGGCTGCTGGCCCAACCGCGATGCGGCGCCTCGATGATCGCGTAGACGAGTGATCCCAGTCCGGCGATCGACAGGAGTGCACCAACCGGGTCCAATGCTTCAGGATGCGGATCACGCGATTTCGGAAGCAAGATGTACCCGGCTGCGAGGGCCCCGGCAATGATCGGCACATTGACCAAGAACACAGAACCCCACGAGAAGTGTTCGAGCAGGAACCCGCTGGCGACCGGGCCGATGGCTGCACCTCCGCCCGAGATCCCGGCCCACACCGCAATTGCCTTGCCCCGCTCGTGCGGAGGGAACACGTTGGTCAGGATCGACAAGGTGGCGGGCATGACGAAGGCGGCGCCGACACCCATGACCGCTCGCCCGATGATGATGGACGACGCACTGTGTGAAAATGCGGCGAACAGCGAGCCGCCCAAGAACACGGCGAGTCCTGTCTGCAGTGTGCCCTTGCGTCCGTAGCGATCGCCGATGGTGCCAGCGGTCAGCAGCAGTCCGGCGAACACGAGCCCGTACGAATCGACCATCCACTGTTGGGCCGAGATCGACGCATTGAGCTCGCGGGCCAATGTGGGCAGGGCGACGTTGAGCGCGGTGTTGCCGACGATGACGACCATCAAGCTGGTGCACAGCACCACCAGGATCTTCCAGCGGCGTGCGAACACGGCGGGATCGATGTCGACAGGCGCCGTGTCAGACCCTGGCTGCGGGGTAGTGCTCATGCATTCCTCCTTGCCGAACGCAGCGAGCGGGCCGCGTCAGGCAGTGCTCGACGCTACAGCTGATCTCGTCGCCGAGGTGGGGGTTGAGCGTACGACGATCGATGAGATCGCCAATCGATCAGGGGTCGCCAGAACCACGATCAATGCACTTCGGGCACCACGGGTGTCGACCGACTGAGGCACGCTGCCAACTCCGACCTGATCAGGGGCGACAGTTGACCGGCGAGCGCGGCGATCGGCGCGTAGACCCTTCGCGTGAACGGTTCGAGGCAGAGCAGCACTGGCCACGGCTCCACAGCGAACGTGCCGGGCGTCGTCTCGGTGAATCGCGCAGCGGCGGCCAATCCATCGAGGGTGCGTGGATCGGCGTATCTCCCCGTCGAAGGTATCCCCATGCCCGAGATGAGGTTGCCGACGCTCCAGTACACCCAGGTGCCGTTGACCCGCTCGACGGGCTGGATCACATGCGGGCCGTGTTCGATGATCAGGTCGATGCGAGTACGCCCGGTGAGGTCAGTCACGAACTGGCGGTCGTCTAGCGCCGGGACAGGGGACATTTCCTTGGACAGGTGCAGACTGACGACCACCACCTCGGCTCCGGCGGCGCGCGCAGCGTTCACGTCTGCGGCCACCTCAGCGGGCGTTGCTGCAAAGTTGACGCGCCATGGTTCGGACGGCAACACGGTGTTCGAGTAGCGGGTGTAGGCGAGGTGGGCCAAGCGAACTCCGTTGACCGTGACGATCGCGACGGCGGACTCCGATGGAGATCGGGCCGTCCCGACGTGCGTCATGCCCGCCGACTCGATCGCTGCAAGCGTGGTTGCGATACCCGACGCGCCAAGGTCGTAGCTGTGATTCGATGCTGTACTGCACCGATCGAATCCGGCACGCTGCAGCCCCGGTGCGATCTCGAATGGCGCGAGAATCAGGTTGCCTCCGAACGGAGACCGTCCGTACACGCCAGGTCGTTCACCTGGACTGCCGACCGGCATCTCCATGTGGCAGATCGAAATGTCGGCGGAGGCGATCATCGAGGTAATCGGTGCGAACAGCGGTGCGTAGTCAAAGCGTTCGCCGGGGCCAGCGGCGAGCGCGGCATTGAAGTTGACCGGGCTCTCCGTCAGGATGTCTCCCGTCGCGATCAAACTGAACGAGCGCGCAGGTGGCGCGAGCCGCACGGCAGGCAGAGACGCTGTTTCGATGACCGGCTGCGTGGTGGCCGTCGCTACTGCGACAACGGTGGTCAGCATGCAAGCCAATGCACTCCACGACGACACCCGCCCCAGCCGCCCCATCACATCGAGCGACGCTAGCGCTTGGGCCTCATCCGAGAACCAGCGTGATGGTGCTGCCTGTCCGATCGTCGGAGCCGCCATGGCGCGGAACAGTCCTCCCTGTCAGCCCACTGAACGACTGCCGTTCTGTGAGCTGACAGGGAGGTCCCGCCTGTCTGGGTGACAGCCCCTCCGGCTGGTGAGGCAGACTCGCTGGGTGTCCACTGGCGTCCCGGAACCATTCGACACCGGACGGCTCGACGTCGGCGACGGTCACGTGCTGTTCTACGAGCAGATCGGAGTCGGTGACGGTGTCCCCATCGTGTACCTGCACGGTGGTCCCGGGTCGGGATGCACGCTCGGAGCGCGCCCGAACTTCGACCCGCAGCGTCATCGAGCGGTGCTGTTCGACCAGCGCGCCGCGGGCCGCAGCACGCCACACGCCACCGACGACGGGGTGCATCGGGAATCGATCGACATGGACCACCACGTGCACGACATCGAGCAACTCCGTGAACACCTCGGCGTCACGCGATGGATCGTGTTCGGCCTGTCGTGGGGGTCGGTCCTGGCCATCACCTACGCCGAGCGCCACCCCGAGCGCGTGATCGCCGTCGTGACGGGCGCCGTGAGCACGGGGACACGCGCGGACATCGATTGGCTGACGGTCCACGCTGGACGGTTCTTCCCGGCCGAGTGGAAAGCGTTCCGTGATCACGTCCCCGACGGTTATCGCGGCCTTCGCCTCGTCGATGCCTACAACCGGCTGCTGATGGATCCCGATCCCGCTGTGCATCACGCCGCGGCCCTGGCGTGGTGTCGGTGGGAAGACGCCCACGTCGCGACCGTGCCCGGGGCCGTGCCGAACCCTCGCTATCTCGACGCCAGATTCCGCCTCGGGTTCGCTCGACAGGTCACACACTGCTGGCGCAACGACTCGTGGCTCGAACCGGACGAGATCATCCGCAATGCCCACCGGCTGGCCGGCATCGCCGGCTGGTTGATCCACGGACGGCTCGACATCAGCAGTCCACTCGATGCGCCATGGCGCATCAACCAAGCCTGGCCCGGAAGCCAACTCATCGTTGTCGACGACGAGGGCCACGGCGGCGACACGATGATGCAGACCTGGCGACGTGTACTCGCCGACCTCAGCCGGGGCCGAGGCGGGTGAGCGGGAAGTCGTAGACGGCGGTGCCCTTGGTACTGGTGATGTGCACGTTGAACGTGCCGCCGACCGGGGCATCAGGGAACTCCAGGCGAGCCGACCATTTGCCTTCGGCGTTCGACTCCACCTGCTTGCTGCCGTACTCCGAGGTGATGGAGATCACGGCTCCAGCCGTCGACGTACCCCAGTACTCGTTGACCGGTGGGGTGGCATCGGTGGTCGTCAACGCTGCGTTGGCCGTGAAGTCGACCTCGACCGGCGCCGGAGTTCCGGGACGCTGCAGGGCGAACTCGCGGACCTTGTCGGTGGTGCTCGACGTGATCCGCACGAACACCTTGGTGCCCGGTGGCACCTCGGGCATCACCAGGGTTGCGTCCCAATTGCCGTTCGGACCGGCAACTGTTTCGGCGACACCCCACTCTGAGCCGACCCGAACTGCCGAACCAGGTTGTGCGGTGCCGTAGAACCCCTGGGTCATCGGCGTGTTCGCCAGCCCGTCGGCGCCGAGGTTGGCGGTGAACTCGATCATCGTCGGAGGTGGCGTGTCGGGGCGCAGCAGCCAGAACTCGCGGACCTTGTCGCTGGCGCTCGACGTGATCTGCACGAACACCGACGTGCCGGGTGGCACCTCGATCATCTTCAGCGTTGTCTCCCATTTGCCGTTCGCGTTGACCGCCACTTCCGAGACGCCGTAGTGCGACGCAACGCGTATCGACGACCCCGGCTGCGCAGTGCCGTAGAAGCCTTGCTTCATCGGTGTCTTGGCCCGACCGTCGGCACCGAGGTTGGCGGTGAACTCGACCACGGCCGCTGCCACTGTTGGCTCGGTTGGCGGCACCGTCGGCTCTGTCACCGGCACGGTTGGTTCGGTCACCGGGACCGTTGGTTTGGCGATCGCGACCGCCTCGATGATCGGCTTGCCCGGTGTAGTACTAGCGAACCCTTTGCCAATCGACTCGGTGGGCTCAGTGCTCGTCGTGGTCGGCTCGTCGATGGTCTCGATCGCTGGCGTGTCGGCCGGCACCACTCTGAGCGGCGGATCGTTGCTGACCCGCTCCATTGCAAACGCCGATCCGCCTACCAGCACGATGCTGGCCGCCGCAACCGCGAACCAGCGCGGTCGGAAGGCGTGCACCTCGTTCGGTACCGGCGTCACGGTCGGCATGAACAAGGCATCTGGGTCGGCGTGTGGGTGCACCGACGAGGCGACGTCGTCGAGGAGGGCGGTGAGGCTGTGTTCGAAGGTGTTCATCGGAGGTCTCCTAATTTGCGCTGCAGGGTTTCGAGACCCCGCTTGTTGTGTGTGCGGACGGAGCCGATCGACACGTCGAGCGTGGCGGCGATCTCGCCCTCGGTCATGCGCAACCAATGGCGCATCACGACGCAGGCCCGCTGCCGACTGGGCAGGGCCGAGACGGCGTCGAGCACCGCACTGCGACCGACGCGACCCATCGCATCGTCCTCGGCTGAAGGGACAGGCACCAGATGCGGAGGCTGCTTGCGTTCGGCAACCATGCGGCGCCGGTGCCGGCCGCGGCCGAGGTTGACGACTGTGGCTCGGAGGTAGGCCACAGCCTGGTCGGGATTCTGGAGACGGTCCCATGCGTCGTAGACGCGCATAAACGCCTCTTGGGCGACGTCCTCGGCGGCGTGGACGTCGCCCACGATGAAGGTGGCAAAGCGGACGAGTTCGGCATGTCGCGTCTCGTACAGCGCTCGCACGGCGGCTTCCCGATTGCTCGGGACCCCCGGGAGCACTCGGAGTACCGCGCCGGCCCGTCCGCCGGGTGGATCGCTCAGTGCTTGCATGGTCACGCTCCTATACACGCGCTGCGGCGTCGTTTCTAGGACACAAATCGGCGCTTTCTGCGCGCACTTGACCACGGAAGGTGAATGACCTGCTCACGGTGTCCGGAAGAATCGAGGGATTGACGGCGAGCGGTGGTCACAACGAGCATGGCCGGATGACCGAGACACCGATTTCCACTTCCGCTGCGTCTGGGTACACGATGCCCGCCGAGTGGGAACCGCACGCCGGATGTCTGATGGCGTGGCCATCGCGGACTGATCTGTGGGACGATCGGCTCGCCGATGCCAAGCGCGACTACGCGGCTGTCGCCGGAGCCATCGCCGCGTTCGAACCGGTGGTCATGGTCTGCAAACCTGGACACGTCGCGGAGGTTGGCGACATGTGCGGGGCAGGGGTAGCCACCGTCGAAATTCCCGTCAACGATTCGTGGAGTCGCGACAACGGTCCCGTCTTTGTTCGACGTGCCACCGGCGAGATCGCGGTGGTCGGGTTCGGGTTCAACGCGTGGGGCAATCGTTGGCATCCTCACGACGACGACGCTCGACTGCCGCAACGAATCGCCGAGTGGCTCGATCTGCCTTTCTTCAGCGCTCCATTCGTGCTCGAGGGCGGCTCGTTCTTCGTCGATGGTCAAGGCACGGTGATCACCACCGAGCAGTGCCTGCTCGACCCCAACCGCAACCCGCACCTGTCTCGCAGCGAGATCGAGCAGGGACTGAAGGACTATCTGGGCGCCACCACGGTGATCTGGTTGCCGTACGGGCACAGCCTCGACACCGGTCCGGCCGGCACCGACGGCCACATCGATGGCGTGATGCAGTACGCATCGCCAGGTCGTGTGCTGCTCGAAGTGGTCTCGGATCGAATCTCGACGGAGTTCGCTCGTGGCCAGGCAAACCTCGACCGACTCAGGGCCGCACGCGATGCGGCGGGTCGTGAATTCGAGATCGCAGTCCTCGATCCAGGTCCTACAGCGAGGGTTTCGTACGCCAACCACTACCTGGCCAACGGAGCGGCGATCGTGCCGCTCGGGGGTGATGCGGCCGATGGGCCGGCGTTGGAGGCCATCCGCACGTTGCATCCCGACCGAACGATCGTCGGTGTGCCTGGTGAGACGATCGCCTTCGGCGGTGGTGGTCCACATTGCATCACGCAACAGATCCCGATTGGTGTCGACATCCCGTTGTGACTTTGTGCTCTGGCGCGCCCGCTCTGAATCGTGTGCAGTGGCGCCATGAGCACGTTCGCGTATCTGCAGATCGCCTCGCCGCTGCACGATGCCGCAACCGTCGATCGTCTCACGGCAGACATCCGCACTGCCCTGCACAACCTCGACGGTGTGCGTGCACAGCATCCCGAGGATCACGACGACGTACCCCTAGCGATCTTGGTCGCTACCGGCGGCACGGAGGCCGCGATCTTGGATCTCGTCCACCGGCGACACACCGTGGTTCCCTACGAGCCCGTGCTGTTGCTGGCTCATCCTCTGCACAACAGCCTGCCGGCCGCGCTCGAAGCCCTGGCTCGGTTGCACATGGACAACATGCGCGGACGGATCGTGCAGATCGACTCGGCAGCATCCGAGCAACTCGTGACCACCGTCGCCGACATGACTGCGATCCATCGGCTGCACAAGACGCGCCTCGGCGTGGTTGGCGTGCCATCGGACTGGCTCGTAGCCAGCGTGCCGGACGCGGGCCTCCTCCGCGAGCGCTGGGGTGTGGAGCTGGTACCGATCGACATCACCGGCACGATCGACGCTCACGCCCTCGCCGATCCCGCTGCCACCAACGCGGTCGCTGTTCGCTTCGCAGGAACGTCGGCCCCGACCGCCGAGCTAGTCCGATCTGCGGCCCTACACCCGGCGCTGGTCGCCACCATCGAGCAGGCGCGGGTCGATGCAGTGACGGTGCGCTGCTTCGACTTCCTCACCGGCCTCGCCACGTCAGGATGCGTTGCCCTTGCCGAACTGAACGACACAGGCGTCGTCGCCGGGTGCGAGGGCGATGTCGCGAGCACCGTGGCGATGCTGTTGGTGCACGACCTGCTCGATCAACCGAGCTGGATGGCAAACCCAGCGCACATCGACGAGGAGCGCAACCAGGTGCTGTTGGCGCATTGCACCGTGGCGCCGTCGCTCGTGGAGGACCTCGAGCTGCACACACACTTCGAGTCCGGACTCGGGATCGGCCTGCGTGGGCGCTTCGCTCCTGGATGGGTGACGCTGCTGCGACTCGGCGGTCCGTCGCTCGAGCGAATGTGGATCGCCGAGGCCGAGATCGAACACACCGGCAGCGACCCCGGCCTGTGCCGCACACAGGTGACGGTGCGCCTCGACGGCGTGCCGGCTGGATCGCTGCTCGAGGATCCGCTCGGCAATCACCTGCTGATGTTCCACGGCCGCCACCGCGAGCGCATCGAGCGGTGGTGGAAGCTCGCATTCGGATCGAGGTGAGTTCGGGGCGCTGTGCTCCATCCGAGTGTTTCCGTACACCCCGGGCGAGCGGCAAGCACTCCGGACCTTGGCCTCAGGTCGACAGGGTTCGCGAGTGGCGGTTTGACAGGCGAACGAGGCCGAGCACGAGTCCGACACCGGTCACCACGAATGCGCCGAAGACCAGGATCACTCCCAGGAACCACGCCTCCACACCGAGGCCGGCTGCGACGATCACGCCCACGATGATGCACGGACCGGCGACCACGAGCTTCCACCAGCCCCCGGTGGAGACGGTTCCGCCAATCGGGCCGGTCCGTCGCCAGGCGATCGCTGCCATCGCCCCAGACACAACCGCGATGCATGCACCGATGATCAGCATGGTCACGTTGGTTCCGCTGACGACAGCGAGCAGCACACCTGCGGCGGCGAGGGCGCCGTACACGAGCGGGACGAGATGGTTCGGGGTTCTGTTCATGCGTGCCTCCAGTTGTTGGAAAGGAATCGTGATCGCCAGGTCTACGACAGCGCGGCCGCAGACTCTCCAGGCCGGCTCGTCGCTGCATTGGTCGCGCATCAGCTGCACCATGTCGGCGCCGTACTCGTTGCGGAACTGGCGAGGGTACAACCCAACCAGCGCGCGGTACACCCGCACAACTCCGCGCTCGCCTATCACGCCGGCGCTCCGCCGGCTAGGTGACGGGTGATGCGATGCACCAGTGATTCCAAGCGGGCCAGCTCACCGAGAGCGATCGACCTGCCGTTCGCGGTCAGTTCGTAGTAGCGCCGCCGCTCGCTCTCTGTGCGAGCGATTCGATCGGTGGTCTCGGCAATGAGGCCGTCGTCGACCAAACGATTCAACGTGCCATACAGCGTGCCCGGGCCCATCTTCACTGCGCCATCGCTGAGTTCTGCGACGCGGCGCATCAACGCATAGCCATGCAGCTCGCCTTCGAGCAGGGCCAGCACGATGTGAAGCGATGCTGCTGGGAGTGCCTTCGGCGTTCGATTCATGCTCGGATTATGATATATCGAAGTTCGATAGTCAAGAGGCGATGTTCTGGCCCTCGGCGCCGTGGACGGTCACGGTGCCGGATGAGCCATCGACGGTCACGAGGATGCCGTCGGGGATCGTCTGCGATGCGCCCGTCGCGCTGACAACAGCCGGGACCCCCAGCTCGCGAGCGACGATCGCTGCGTGGCTCATGTGCGCTCCGACATCAACAACCACACCCGCGACGGCCAGGAACAGCGGGGTCCAAGCCGGGTCGGTGATGGGTGCGATCAAGATGTCTCCGGGCTCGAGGATGCGCGGGTCTGCGGGATCGGTGACAACGCGTGCGGTGCCGGTTGCGACTCCCGAACACACCCCGAGGCCCCGGATCTCTCGGCGGCTGGCGTCGGGATGACGAAGGTCGGATCGCAAATGCCAAGTCGACGGATGCGGGATCTCGCCCTGGAACCAGAACGGTGGAACGCGAGCCTGGAGGTAGTCGCGACGGTCACGACGCTCGGCGAGGATCTCGCGGTAGTCGTTTGGGTGCTCGAGCGCACCTGGAACCTGATCGATCGTCAGCAAGAAGAAATCGTCGGGCGAGAACGCCGAGCGTCGGGCGAGCTCGGCGAGCGACCGCCGAATCGGATCGAGCAAACGAACGCACGCAGCCTTCGTTGCCTCGCGCTGCGCCTGGTAATGCGATGCCGCCCGCACCCCGACATCGAAGGGCCATCGCTTCGACCAGCCAAGCTGCGCGCGGACCTCGGTGATGCGCTGCTGGCGTTCGCGTGCCAGGCGCTTGCCCACAACCAACGGGTCACGATCTGCGGGAGCGTGGCGCAGCCGATCGATCGCGGCGAGCGCAATCGACGGATCGCTGCCCCATGTGGGCGAGGCCAGCTCCCACTCGTCGGGCCCGCGCGCGCCGTGTCGATTGCGAAACTGCTCGAACCCTGCGATGAAACGAGCCACGCCGTCGTCGGCACTGCTGTCTCCGACTCGAGTTTCGAGGTCCACCGGGCCGGCATCGAACAACGCCGACAACGCTCGGCTCTCGGCAACCAGTCGCCCGAGCCGCCACAGATCGGCAGGGGGTGCTGCGGACTCGATGGTGCCAAGGCCGGAGGTCAGGGTGTTGACCAGCCCATCGCCGCCGTGTTGCACGACCATGCGTTCGACCATCGAGCGGCCGACACCGGCAAACACCGAGGCCGTCAACAGATCATGCATCATCCGCTCGAGCAGACTCGTCGCCGCGGCGGGCACGGCGACCAGTTCAGCATTCGTTGCTTGCTCGACCGGCGGGGCGGCGGCGATGAAGGCATCGACCAATGATTGGCCGCTGGCAAGACGTCGGGAGTCAAGGCGCAACACTCCGGCGCCGATGCCTTTCATCGCTCTCACAGCTGCGAGCAGGCTCTTGTCACCTCGTCCCCGCACGTGTGGTGGAGCGCCGCTCAAGCCGAACATCTGATGGTCGACCATGTCGACTGTCAGACCCGGAGTACGCGCCGTCGCCGATCGCGCCAGCGACACGTTGACGAAGAGATAGCCGGCGATGTTGGCAGCCATCGCTGTCGTCAGCCCGTCGAACTCCGACATCTGGCGGCGAGTCGCCAAGCCCGTCTCGATGGCGCACCGCCGTTGGCCGAGTGCAAACGGCACGGCGACGATCGACCCAGTCAGCGGTGAGACGACGTTTGGATACACCTCACCGGTGTTGCCACGACACATCAGTGGGAACCGTTGACTGACCCGGTGATCGTTCGGCCACCAACTCCCATCTGCGTACCGCTCGATTGTCTCAACAGTCATGCGATTGCCTCGATGTCGCCCACGTCAGAACTGACGCCTGTCTCGCAGCGAATGGGTGACACTGACTCTAAGCATGTCACCGACGGGAGAGCTACGCCTGCGTGTGTAGCGACGGATCTCCGCGGAGGCGACGCATCAGTGGCAGACCGAACCACATCCACGCCGAACCCACGCCGAGTGGGACGACCACAGCGAGGGCCACGACTGGGCCGTAGACGAAGTCGGCTACGAGTGTCACACAGGAAAGCAGCGACACGCCGAGCGCTGCGAGACCCGCTATCGCCTGGTGCGAAGCCGTTCGGATCATCACGAACTTGTCGTATGGCCTGCCGCGCACCCGGTGGTATCCCGCTTCCGCCAACAGCGACACCAACGCAAGGCCGGCAGCCAAGAACGCCACAAAATACACCACACGATCAAAGGTCGTCAGGCTGTCGAACCGTGCTGCGAACGGAACCGACAGCAGGAACCCGAACAGCACTGTCGTGCCGGGTAACACCAACCGCAACTCCTGAACGAGTTCAGCGAGTTGCCTGTCGGCCTCTTCTTCGTCGGAGATCTGTTTCGTATTCGGCACCTGATGAGGATGCCACCACAGCGTGACGCTGAAACACCGGGGGGTATCAGACGGCGTTGAGCGCTGACCAGACGCGTTCGGGCGTGCACGGCATGTCGACGTGCACAACTCCGAGATGGGACAGTGCGTCGACGACCGCGTTGTGAATTGCCGGCGTCGAGCCAATCGTTCCGGACTCGCCGATGCCCTTGGCGCCAAGAGGGTTTCTCGGACTGTCGGTCTGGGTGTTCGACGTCTCGAAACTCGGAAGTTCGGCCGCCGACGGCACGGTGTAGTCGAGCAGCGTGCCCGTCACGGGGTTGCCGTCTTCGTCGTAGCGGACCCATTCGTAGAGTGCCTGGGCGGCGCCCTGGGCGATCCCTCCGTGCTGTTGACCCGACACCAACAGCGGGTTCAGAATCCGGCCGCAGTCATCGACAGCGATGTGGCGTCGCATCACGACCTTGCCGGTCTCGGTGTCGACCTCGACGACCGACACGTGTGCGCCGAACGGGAACGTCGAGCTCGTGCCGTCGAAGTCGAGCTCGTGCCGCAGAACCTCCGGATCGAGGCCGTCGGGCAGCTTCGATGCGTCGCGCGATGCAACCGCGAGTTCAGCCCAGGAGATCGACTTCGAGGGAGTTCCGGCCACGTGGAGCGAACCGGCCTCGGCGATGATGTCTTCGGCAGCGGCCTCGAGCAGATGCGCGGCAATTCGCTGGCCGCGACTCAGTACCTCGTTGGATGCGAGGAAGATGGCCGAGCCCGCGGTCTGGAGCGACCGGGACCCCAACGTTCCCGAACCTCGTGGTACGCGATCAGTGTCGGAGTTGACGAGCTTGATCTGATCCATCGGTATGCCGAGGACTTCACTCGCAAGCATGGCGAACGACGTGTGGTGACCCTGCCCGTGCACGCTGGTTCCGGCAAATACGCTCGCCGTGCCATCGTCGTGGATCTCGGTCGCGCCGAACTCGACATGCAGGCCGACGGGGGCGGTGACTTCCACATACGCCGACACCCCGATGCCGAGCGCGATCGGATCGTTGGCTGCACGCCGACGCGCCTGCTCTTCGCGAAGAGCTTCGTAGCCCGATGCCGCCAAGGCGGCGTCGAGCGCCTTCTCGTACTCACCTGAGTCGTAGTCGGCGCCCGTGTTGGTGGTCAACGGGAACTGGCCGGGCTGGATGAAGTTTCGTCGCCGGATCTCCGCCGGATCCATCCCAATCTTCTGCGCGGCCACGTTGATCAGCCGCTCGATCAACTGGGTGGCCTCTGGCCGACCGGCACCACGGTATGCGCCGACCGTCGTCGTGTTGGTGACAACTGACCTCGTCGCGAACTTGACCTTGTCGATGTTGTACACGCCTACAGACATCATCTGCGTCAGCATCGGCAGGATGGCACCAATTGCCGGATAGGCACCCGCGTTGGCGGTGACGTCGCCCTGCAGGCCCGTGAACTTGCCGTCGTTCGTGACACCAAGCTTCGCCGTCATCACGTAGTCCCGCCCGTGGACCAACGACACCATGTCCTCTGATCGCGTCTCGGCCCACTTGACCGGTGCGCCGAGCGCACGACACGCGGCCGCAACGACGAGATATTCGGGGTAGACCGCGGCCTTCGGACCGAACCCGCCCCCGACCCACGGACAGATCACTCGTAAATCGGCTGGCTCCATACCCAACATCGCGCTGATAGCTCCGTGTGCCGCGTGCGGTGTCTGGTGGGAGATCCAGCACGTCATGGTTCCCGGCTTGTCACCGGGCTCGACCAGGATCCCGTTGTTCTCCATGGGTGCTCCGGCCAGACGCTGACTCACCATGGTGACCTCGGCGATGACGTCCGCCCCTTCGAACGGATCGACGTCGGCTCCGTGTTCGGTTCCGAAGCAGACATTCGAGCCGTGGTCTGGAAACAGGATCGGCGCATCGGGCATCAACCCCTGCGCAGGGGTGATGATCGGTTCGAGCCGCTCGTAGTCGACGACGACAGTTTCCGCTGCATCGACTGCAGCGGCCTTGGACGTCGCCACGATGGCTGCGATGACGTCGCCGACGAACCTGACGACGTCGTTGGCGAAGATCGGCCGGTTCAACGTGGGCGGCAACATTGGAAAACCTTGGAGAGACGGCATTCCCAAGTCATCACCACGAGCGTGATACACGGCCTTCACACCCGGCATCGCCGTCGCGTTGGAAACGTCGACAGCGAGCACCGTGGCGTAGGCCTGGCTGGAGCGGACAAACGCAACATGAAGGGTTCCGACAGGTGCAAGGTCGTCGAGGTACTTGCCGGCACCCGTGAGCAAGGTGGGATCCTCCAGACGTTGTACGGCGTTTCCCAAGATCGATCCTGCAGCTGCCATGGTGAACCTTTCGATGACGCGAGGTTGAAGGCGGTACGCGCGCGCGGCGCGGCCGTCTGACGGACGCTACGCCAAAACGGCTCCCGGCATTTCACCCGAGGCGAAAGTCGTTGCGGGCGATCTCGAGAGGTTTCGTCGCAGAGCCGGACGGGAAGTATGACGGCATGAAAGTTCGATACGCCCTGGGAATCATGGCCGCAGCCGCTCTCGCGATCACAAGTTGTGATTCCGACACCCGAGAATCGGTTGCGACCGACTTGCAAAGCGCAGCAGATGATGTCGCCAGCGCTGCAGGGGACGTCACAGATGACGTTGCCGAGGCACTTGCACGCACCATCGCGACTCAGCAGGGAGAGGAGCAATTCAAGAACGCCGGACAGGAGCTCGATGGTCCTCTCACATGCGAAGCCAAAGTGCAGGACGGCGTTGCAAAGATCGACATCAGTTGCACCGGCACGACCAAGGCCGGGGGCGCCGCAGCCCTCACTGGTGCGACCAACGAACTCCCCGGCGCGTCGGTCATCTCCCTCAATGGAGAATTCACCGCAACGGTTGACGGCGCCACCGTCTTCACCACCCAACGACTCGGCGGCTGACCGGGGTGAACCCCGCTTCGCCTGGCCGACACCGCTCGAAGTGACTGAGGCTGCGACGAGTAGTGCGTCATGTCAATGACGGAACGGCTCGACCAATTCCAGCGCCGTCATCCGTCGGCGAGCTTTCCGCTGGCAGTCGTCTACAAGTTCGGTGAGGATCAGGGGCCGTACCTGGCTGCCCTCATCACCTACTACGGCTTCTTGTCGCTGTTTCCGCTCCTGCTGCTGCTGGCTTCGATCCTCGGGTTCGTGTTGCAGGGACGGCCTGATCTGCAGCAACAGATCCTCGAGTCGACGTTGAGTCAGTTCCCGGTCATCGGCGAGCAACTGGGCCAGCCGCAAGGGCTCCGTGGCAGCGTCGGCGCGATCGTGGTGGGAGGGCTCGTCGCCGTCTACGGCGCGCTTGGCGTAGCGCAGGCTGTGCGGAACGCGATGAACGTGACATGGTCAGTGCCGCGCAACCGGCGCCCAAACCCGATCCGAGCACGGCTGCACAGCTTCCATCTGATCGGCGTGGCCGGCATAGCGGTCGTGCTGACCACGATCCTGTCAGCGGTGGGCAGCGCTGGCGCGTTCGAGGCAGACGTCGGCGGGGTGGGCACCGTCGTGGCAATGGTCATTTCGGTGGTCGTCAACGTTGCATTCTTCATCCTCGCGTTCAGAATCACCACACCGAAACAGTCGCTGGGCGACGTCGTTCCAGGGGCGATCGTTGCCGCAGCCAACTGGCAATTGCTGCAGGTCTTCGGCACGGCGTATGTCGGAAGCGTCGTGAAGGACGCCGAGGCGACGTATGGAGTGTTCGCGCTTGTCCTCGGTTTGCTCGCGTGGATCTTCCTCGCTGCCGTAGGCATTGTCATCGGCGCCGAGATCAACGTGGTGCGCGCGAAGCACCTGTATCCGCGGGCTCTGATGACGCCGTTCACCGACAACGTTGACCTGACCTCGGCGGACCAGCGTGCATACACGGACGCTGCACATTCGCAACAGTTCAAGGGGTTCGAATCCGTGACCGTCAGTTACGAGAACGAAGGACAGCACGCATCGGCGAGACGCCGTGCGCGATCGCATCCCGACACAACACCTCAGGACGCACCCGAGGATCGCAACGCCGGAACATCGACCTGACGCGTTAACACGACAGTCACGGCAGAACGATGTGGCTCACGTCGGCCACCACGCCGCCGTGGACCTGCAGGACGGCGACGGTGTGATGGGGAGCGGTGCGGCGCTGCATCACCGATCCCGGGTTCACGTGGTGCTGCATATGGCCGTCGGAAAGGCGGACGTCGAACTCGTGCCACGGGGTGTGCGAATGGCCGAAGACAACGACGTCGGCCTGCGGGAACCAGCGGCGCAGACGGGCGGTCCGGCCGGCGGCCGGACCGCTGTCGTGGACGACCGCGACATAGCATCCGTCGAGTTCGACGACGAGCCGCTCGGGCAGGATCATGCCGCGGTCGTTGTTCCCGAGCACGGCACGAACCGGAGCGAATTCCTCCAACGCCGTGAGCACCGACGCATCGGTGACATCTCCGGCGTGGATGATGACGTCGGAAATCTCGAGATGGCCCCGCAACTTGTCCACGAGCCGGGAACCCTGGCCCTCGCCCAGATGCGTGTCGGCGAGCAGCAGCACGTTCATCCCGCCTCCGTCACCGCTCTCCGAGCATCGCCGTGACCACCTTCGTGGAGTCATGCTCCTCGAGGCGTCGTGCCAGGCCGAGGATCGGCCGCAGGACCGGCGATGGCCGCGTGATCATGAAGGCGAGCACCGACACGAACCGATCGAGCTCCGCCGCGTAGTCGCTACGGCCGTCGGCGGAAAGCGAGTACATCGCCGAGGCTGCCTGCCACGCCCGTGCCCGCGCCAGTCTCAGCGAGAAGTTGAAGGCGCGGCCGCCGCCGACCCGGGCTGCGCCGTTGACCCACCGCGACATTCGATCGAGATCCTTGATGACGTCGTCATACGTGGCGGCCAGCACGTCGTTGACGGCATCGAAGTCATGGCGGATCGACAGGAGATCGCCTCGCTCGTCGGCGACTTCGACGACAGCGCGCGGCAGGTCGTAGTTCACATGCGCGTTGATGCCGAGCAACAGGTGTTGGACGATCAGCAACCGCGGATCGTCAGCGACGTTCCAGCACGCCTGCCAACACCGCGGGCCGCGCAGTTGATCGTCAGCGGCGGCGACATAGTGCGACGCGAACCGCGTCGCGAACCGGTCGACTCCCGGTCCGTCCGCGAACGCTCCCACGTCGATCGACGCGCCGATCCGCGCTGTGACCCGAGAGTAGAGAGCGGGAAAGTACCCCGAGGCGTCGCCAGCAGCAAGCGCCGCCATCCGGAGATCTTTGGCGGTGTCGGCGATCATCGTCGGACGGCTGTTCGCAGTCGCACCGACCAATCATCGCAGGTATGTGGACGCGCACGCAGACCGGCGCCGAAGCGCCGCCGCCACGACTGTCGGGCGCGATATCAGCGGTGCCAGTTCCGATTTCGCGCCCGACCAGGCTCATTGGGTTCGATTTGGGTATGCGGCCTTCCGAAATCGCGCCCAATGAACCGGGTGACACGGCTCTGACAAGACGCCCAGCCGGCGATCTGTGCGGCTGCCGGGCGAGGGTGCGAAGGCGTACCGGCTCACGCGTCGATGATTTCCAATCTGATGCGTTTGTTGCCTTTGCCCTTGCTCTCTGTCTTCGTCACGCGTATGCGGCCAACCTCGCCCGTGGAATGCACGTGGGTACCGCCATCAGCCTGCTTGTCGAGACCGACGATGTCGACCACTCGGATCTCCGGCACCGATTCCGGGATCATCGAGACCTTGGTGCGGATGAGATCCTCGTCCATCACCGCAGTCGAGCGCGGCAGGAACGACACCTCGATCGGACGGTTCAAGGCCAACTCGTCGTTGACGAGTTGTTCCACGCGGGGACCGAATCCTTCGGGTAGCGGGTCGAACTCGAAGTCCATGCGAGCACTCAGCGGTTCCATGTTGCCGCCGGTCACCGGCACGCGCCATTCGTTCCAGATCACTCCGCACAACACGTGCAGCGCCGAGTGCGTGCGCATCAGTTGGTGCCGCCGCAACCAGTCGACGACACCGTGCACGGTCTCGCCGATGGCCGGCATGGTTTCGCCGCTCACCGAATGCCAGACGAGTTCGCCCTCCTTGCGCACGTCGACGACGGCGAGCCCGGCGAGCGTTCCCGTGTCGTGGGGCTGCCCGCCTCCCGTCGGGTAGAAGGCCGTGCGGTCGATCGCCACCGCGCCATCACGCACGTCGACGACCACGGCATCGAATTCGATGACGTACGCGTCGCGTAGGTAGATCAGTTCAGTGCTCATGACTCTCCAACCAAGTTGATGATGTAGTCCCACTGGGCGTCGCTGACCGGCATGACGCTGAGTCGATTGGCTTTCTGCAGCAAGTGGAACGGTCCGAGCCGATCCGCATGCAGACGCAGACTTGCGAGCGGGAGCAACGTAGGAAAGCGCTCGACGAATCGCACGTCACGGCACACCCACCGTGGCTTGCCGGGCGGTGACTCTGGATCGTGGTAGTGGCTGGCGGGATCGAACTGCGTGGGGTCGGGATATGCATCTCCGACGATCTCGGCGATGCCCGCGATACCTGGAACCTTGCAGCTGCTGTGAGCGAAGAAGAACTGCTCGCCCGGCTGCATCTGCAACATCCAATTGCGTGCTCGATAGTTGCGAACACCGTCCCACTGAAACCGCTTCCGCTTGGCGCGAGCCAAGTCGTCGATCGACAACTCCTCAGGTTCCGACTTCATCAACCAATGGGCCACCACCAGTGCTGTCATTCTCGCTTCCCGCGCATGGACGAATCCTGGCAGAGACGGGGGCCTACGACGAAGGTCCCGCGTCGGCCGGTCTAGCCTGACGGTGGAAACACCTCGACATGGACGACAGCATCGACCCGCCATTCGGCACCAGCACACCGACCACGAGTGCCCCACGGATCCCCGGATACCGCTATGGGACGCCGACGGGTGACCCGTGCCCGCGCACGATTCGGCTCGACGGAACCATCGAGAACGGTGGGAACTGTCAATCGTGCGGGACCTGCCTGCTGTTCAGCGGGCTGATCGAATCCACCGTGCCGCCGGACGAGACTGACCTCAGCCGGTAACGGCGGCTGAGGCTGCCACACTCCCCGCGGCTGCCGCGTTGTTGTCGGAGATCAGGCGGCGAACGATCTTGCCGATCGATTCGAGTGTCGTTCCCTCGAGGATGTGGTCGATGCGCTCACGCGCATGACGACGCTCCGAACGGTCCGGGGCGACGACCTCCAGCAGGTGCGCAGGACCCGTCATCGACAGCAACGCAGCTGCACGAGGATCGAGAGCCGAGTCGCCGGCGACTGCCACACGGAGCGCGGCGAGCGTGGCGTCGCGCACGAAGGGCTGCAGTACGTCGTTGCGCGAACGGACCGCGCGACGCGTGGCCGACAGCACTCCTGCCTCCGCGAGACCGGACACCACCGAATCCCAGGTGCCTGCGCCGAGATGATGGGACAGACCCCTGTCCATGTGCGACAGGATCGCTTTGACCTTCGGTCCTCGTTCGATGACCACCGCGGTGGCCGCAGCCAAGATCTTCGTCGTCGGCTCGGCCCCACCCGTCACCACCACTCGATCCATCTTGTCGCCGATTTCCACAACGCCATCGAGCAGCAGCTCAGCGACCAGGAGTCCGGCAAGACATGCGTTCAGTTCGCTGCGAAGGCCCAGAGCATGATGGCCGGACGATGGATCGATGGCTACGAGCGCCAGTTCCTCGGCGAGATGCATGCAGCGAACGTTACCGCCGCCCGATCGGGCAAGCCGTCAGCGGGCCTGTTCGAGTTCGAAGAGCGCAGCCGGGCACGCTCGCGACATCCACAATCCGCCACCTATCTCCGTGAAGGCACGCGTCAAGCGTCTGCGTACCAGTCACCTGTTCGCCAGTGCACGTCGAGATCCGTGCTCGACGGGTCGATCACCGTGTCGCGATCGCTGATCGTCGGCGCGTCGAACAGCAGCAGCCTACGGCAGGCTGTCGCCAGCGTGCCGATGGCCTTCGTCGCGTCCGTGTCGTCGAGGTACTGAAGCACGCTCAACATCTCCATTGGGAGCCGGCGCCGGGCGACGTCGATCGTGGAGTTGTCGATGCTGTTGATGCTCATGGTGGAAGTCATGCCTTCACGATGAGCCACGTCGCTCTCTGCTCGCTCCCATTGGCTCTCACGGCGGTGAGAACGAACGGGAGCACCGTGGGAGCAACCCCCTTCAATCTGTCGAGCATGACGGTGAAGACACACATCGAGACGCTCGGGACAATCCTGTCGACCAGCGACCTGTTGGCGCGCCTCGATCCTGCGACCTATGCCGAACAAGTCGCCGAGGAGTGCTTCATCGACGCCCGGGCTTCGGTAGCGGCTGCGTCCCGATCTGTCGGAGCTCACCGGCAAGCACGCCGGAGACAGCGTCACCGTCTATCTCGATGAACGGCTCTAGGGCGCGTCTGCGGTGGTTGCTTCGATCGCGTCGGGTGCGGTATGGCGACTTTGTCCGACCTCGACCTTGCGCGGCTTGGCCTGCTCGGCCACCGGGATTCGCACAGTGAGCACGCCGTCGTGCAGGTCTGCCTCGAGGTTCTGAAGATCGAGCCCGTCGCCGAGCTGGATCTGCCGTCGGAACGTGCCTCGGTATCGCTCACCGAAGTAGGGCTGATCGGTCTCCTGGCGCTGCCAGTTGCGTTCCGCGGCGATGGTCAGCACGTTGCGCTCGACGGTGATGTCGAGGCTCTCGGACTTGACGCCGGGCAGATCGATGTGGACCCATACGTCGCTACCGCGTCGGAACGCGTCCATCGGCATCACGCCGCCGCTGTTCTGCTGCCGACCCGACAACCGACTGAAAAGCGTGTCGAGGTCACGAAACGGGTCAGTTTGGATCATTATGTCAACACTCCTTTGCTGTGGGGACCCGACTTCCGGGATGCTCAACATAATAGAGTGCGGTTATGTTGAGTGTCAAGAAAGCAACCCAATGCGATTATGTTGACAACTGACATGCTGTTTGACATCATGCAGGCGTGGCACCGTCGCCGAGCAAAGGCCATCTCGCCCTCCAACGTTCCCTCACCGAGGCGTGGTTGAACGAGCAGACGACGCCGAACACCCGCGCGGCTTACCGTTCCGACCTCGACGCGTTCGGGCGGTGGTGTGCTCAGCGAGGTTCGATTCCGTTGACAGCCGATACGACGACGCTGGTTGCATTTCAAGCTGCTCGTGAGGCAGCCGGCGACAGCGACTCAACGATCCGACGAAAGTGGTCCGCGTTGTCATCGTTCTACGACTTCGCGGTTCGGAGCGATGCGACGGATGCCAACCCGGCGCTCGGAGTCGACCGGCCCAGGGTCGCGTCGGGGGACCCCAGTCCAACACTTCGCCTCACCGCCCAGGCCGTCGCGAGCTATCGCGCAGTCGCCGCCGCGCTCGACCCTCGACTGGATGCCCTCGTCGCCCTGCTGGTCGTGGACGGCCTCAAGGTCAATGAGGCACTCGCACTCGATATCAGCGATGTCAGCGGAAAGGCGCCCACTGTGAGTGTGACGGTTCGGCGGAGAGGCCAGTCGAAACGCGTCGTCCTCGACGCGGCGAGCGCGCAGGCCGTTCACCGTTGCGCTGCAAAGCGACAGACTGGTCCTCTGTTCGCCAGCGGACGGTCATCGACCTCGGGCCGACCCCAGCGCCTCACTCGCTTCGGGGCAGACCATCTCATCAGGCAACTCAGTAGCGGCGATGAGACGATCGAACGAGTCACCGCCAACGCCCTTCGACGATTCCACATCACGCACCAACGCGACGGCGTACCTCTCGAGGAGATCCGTGATCGCGCCGGTCTCGCCGATGTACGCAGCGTCCGCCGATATCTGCTCGACGAAACGAGACCGGGCACGGAGGCGTTGCAATCGTTCGCTAGCCGAGGACGACCCGGACCTTGTGCGTGATGCCGTCGTCAGCGAGTGGGATCGAGGCACCGTCGCTTGCCAACGTCTGACCGTCGAGCTCGGCCGACGTCACGCCGCGACTGACACCGTGCGGGTTCTCAACGACGATCTCGTACTTCGCGCTGTGATAGCGGAAGTCGATTTCGAAGCCCGGCCATGCACGAGGGATGCAGGGGTCGAGCAACAGCATCGTTCCACGCAATCGGAACCCGAGAATCCACTCGACACCGGCCTGGTACATCCATCCGGCCGACCCGGTGTACCAGGTCCATCCGCCGCGACCGACGTGTGGTGGCTCGGTGTATACGTCGGCCGCCATCACGTACGGCTCGACCTTGTATCGGTGCACGCCCGCTCGGGTGCTGGAGTGGTTGATGGGATTCAGCACTGAGAACAGCTCGCCGGCCTTGTCACCGTCGCCCAGCGCGGCGAATGCAAGCACCGACCAGATGGCACCGTGGGTGTACTGGCCCCCGTTCTCGCGGATGCCGGGCAGGTAACCCTTGACATAACCGGGATCGACGTCGGAGTGGTCGAACGGCGGGGTGAACAGCAGCACCAGGCCATCGCCGAGCCTGACCAGGAATTCATCGACCGCTGCCATCGCCCGCGTCGCATGCGCAGGTTCTCCTGCGCCCGACAACACTGCCCACGACTGGGCGATCGAGTCGATACGACATTCGGCGTTCATCGCCGAGCCGAGCGGCGTACCATCGTCGAAGAAAGCCCGGCGATACCAGTCACCATCCCAGCCGTTGCGCTCGAGCGCAACGGCGAGCGCCTCCATGTGCGTGCGCCACGTCTTGGCGCGAACGCTGTCGCCGCGCGCTTCGGCGATCGGTACGAAGGCTGAAAGGGCAATGTGCAGGAACCAGCCGAGCCAAACACTCTCTCCCCGACCCTCGCGACCGACCCTGTCCATGCCGTCGTTCCAGTCGCCCGATCCCATCAGCGGCAGCCCATGAGCGCCGACATTCAGGCTGATGTCGAGCGCGGCGGCGCAGTGGTCGTACAGCGAAGCGGTCTCGGATGATCGGTCCGGTTGGAAGTAGTTGTCCAGTTGATCCGGCCGCAGCACTGGACCATCGAGAAAGGGAATCATCTCGTCGAGCACGGCGTGATCACCGGTGACTGCGAGGTAACGATCGACGGCGTACGGCAGCCAGACCCGATCGTCAGAGATTCTCGTGCGCACACCACGCCCCGACGGCGGATGCCACCAGTGCTGCGCGTCGCCTTCGACGAACTGCTGGGCTGCCGCGCGAAGCAGGTGCTCGCGCGTGAGTTCGCGCTTCGAGGTGACCAGCGCGATCACATCCTGCAGTTGATCGCGGAACCCGTAGGCTCCGCCGGCTTGGTAGAACGCTGACCGCGCCCAGACACGGCAGGCCAGTGTCTGGTAGGTCAGCCAGCGATTGAGCATGATGTCCATCGAGCGTTCGGGCGTGCGCACCTGGATCGTGCCTTGCGCATCGTCCCAATATGTGGCGACATCGCGCAACGTCGCCTCGTGGTCGCGCTCTCGGGCGCGGCGGACGAGGTCGGCCACGTCGTCCGCCGAGTCTGCCTCACCGAGCAGCACGACCACGTCTGTCGAGGCCCCGTTAGCGAGTTCGAAACTGGTCTGCAACGCGGCGCACGGATCAAGGCCGGCGCCGACGACTCCCCGCAATCTGACCCCGCGATCCAAGCCGGCGGGTCGATCGGGGGCGCCGTTGCGGCCGAGGAACTCGGTGCGATCCGTCGTCCATGTCGTCTGCCGTCCGCCGAGATCGAGGAATGCGACACGGCCGGCGAACTCGGTGTTAAATGGATTGCGCGCCAGCAGCGCCTGGGTCTCTGGCTCTAACTCGGTGACGATCCAGGGCGCGTTGGCGCCCCGCGCCGTGCCCAACGCCCATTCGGCGAACGCGGTCACTGACAGCTTCCTGGCCCGCCCGGATCGGTTCTCGATCCGCAGCACCGAGACCTTCACGTGGTCGTCGAGGGGTACAAACTGGACGAGGTTGAGTTGGATCCCGTCGTGCAAGTGTTCGAACCGGCTGAAGCCAGCGCCATGACGGGCGACGTAGGTGGACTCCTCGCAGCGGATGGGCAGAGCAGTCGGTCCCCACAGCGCACCCGTTTCGTCGTCGCGGATGTAGATGACCTCGCTGACCGGGTCGCTGACAGGGTCGTTGGACCATGGCGTCAGTTGGTTCTCGCGGCTGTTGCCCGACCAGGTGTAGCCGGATCCTGACTCTGAGACCTGGAAGCCGAACGAGGCGTTGGCGATCACGTTCAACCATGGCGCGGGCGTCGCTTGCTCGGGGCCGAGGACGGTGACGTACTCGTTGCCACTCTTGTCGAAGCCGCCGAGTCCGTTGAAGTACTCGAGCTGCGGGCGCGGCCCTGCCGGCGCAGTCGGAGTCTTTGCCGATTCGCGTGGCGCCGGTCGCGGAACGATCTTCTCGGGACGCTCCAACCGGATCACTTGCTCGGCCAAGTTGCCGCGGCGGCTCAGCAACACGGCGCGTGCCGCGGCCAGCACGAGCACGCGATCGGCATCGGGAAGTTGGTCACCGCGCAGGATGTACACGCCGCCGTGACCCGGACGAGTTTCGTGGCCCAGCGTCGACCGGCTCGCGCGCACCAGCCCTTCGAGCGATCCGGACAGGTTCTCGGCGTACGTGATGCCCTGCTCGTTGATGATCACGAGATCAACGGCAAGAAGCTTCATCCGCCAGTACTCGTGGGCGCGCAGAAGTTGGCGGACGATGTCAATGTCTTCGGGCTCGTCGATGCGCACCACGACGATGGGTAGATCGCCTGAGATGCCGTGGGGCCACAACCCAGGCGCGCCACGTTGATTGCTGATCAGCAGACTTGCAGGCGGGCGCAGCGACGGATCCGAGTAGATGATCCGGTTGGCCAGCCGCTGGAAGAGGTGTGCCTCGTCGGAGTCGATCCCTAGGTGATGGAGCTGAACCTGGGCCTGCGTCCACGAGAGGATCGCGGCGCGCTCGAACGTGGCGGACTCGCGGTACTTGTCGGCCAGGTCCAACACCTCGTCGCGCGAATCGGCGATGACCGTGGAGAAGATGGCGTGAGCTGTCGCGCCCGGCGCCAGCTTGATGCGGCACCGCAAGCTGAAGATCGGATCCAAGACCGGGCCGACCGTGTTCGACAGTGGCCGCCCATCGATGACCGAGACTGGTGAGCGGACCGTGCGACCTCGTCCGAGGAATCGGGCGCGGTCCGTTTCATACTGGAACGTCGCGCCGGGGTCCTCCTCGATCGCCGCAACGTGAGCGGCCCACACCCGCTTCTCGTCGCTTGATCGCGGGCGTCGCGTCGCCAACAGCGCACTGATATCGGCGACATACTCGGTCTGCACGAATAGGTTCTGGAACGCTGGATGAGCCGCGTCTGCGGCCTGCGTTGCCAGCGCGATCTCGGCATACGACGTCAGCTCGATCTCGCGATGATGCGTGCTGAGGTTGGTGAGCGAAACGCGACGGATCTCTGCGTCGTGCTCCGCCGACACCACGATGGTCAAGTTGGTGACGAGTGACCCGTCGCGGCGGGAGAACTCGGCGCGGTCCTCGCTGTATGTGACCTCGTAGGTAGCGGCCTCGGCACCGCTCGGCTGGTGACCCACCGACCGCACGGCGCCGGTGTACATGTCGCGCATGTAGAGGTAGCTGCCCCACGAATCGCGGGTCACGTCTTCACGCCACCGAGTCACGGCGATGTCACCCCAGCGGCTGTAACCGGACCCGGCAGCGGTCACCATCACCGCGTACCGCCCGTTCGACAGCAGGTGTGTGCGCGGGATCGCGTCGTGCGGCGAACTGAAGCGTCGCAGCATTGGCGGCGTGAGATCGCGCACGTCGGCGGCACTCTTCACTTCTTCCGCGCGTGGCCGACTCACGATGACGTTGCGCGGCATCCGCTCTTGCAGAAGCAGTTCGGTCGCTTCCACCATCGGGTCGGCATGAAACCGCTCCACCATCAGGTTGCTGTTGAGGACGTTGCCGAGCGCGACGAGCGCCATTCCCTGGTGGTGGGCCATGTAGCTGTTGACGATCGCGACCGTTGCTCCCTCGGGAAGACGGCGCGCTGTGTAGTCGAGCGCTTCGCGGAAGCCGAACCGTCCGGTGGCTCCGGCCTGGCTCAACCTGGCGAAGTTGCTCACCGCTGCTTGCGAGTCGACCATCGCGGCGAGGGCCGTGGCATACGGGGCGACGACGACATCCTCGCTGAGGCCGCGCTTCAGGCCCAGGCCCGGCACACCGAAGCTCGAGTACTGATAGGTCTGGGCGATGTCGCGCGCATTGAAGCCTGATTCCGAGATTCCCCACGGCACGCCGAGCTCTGCCGCGTAGCGCATCTGCCGGGCGACGACCAGCCGATTGGTCTGCTCGAGCAGGCTGTTCTCCGGAGCGCGCATCACGAGTGCGGGCATCAAGTATTCGAACATCGACCCCGACCATGAGATCAGAGCGGAGCCTCGACCGACTGGTGTCAGCGCACGACCGAGCCGGAACCAATGGTCCGGGGCAACGTCTCCCTTTGCGATCGCCAGGAAGCTGGCGAGGCGGGCCTCGGAGGCAAGCAGGTCGTAGTAGCTCGGATCCAATGCTCCTTCGCGGACTCTGAAGCCGATCGAGAAGAGTTTGCGGGTGGGGTCGAACAAGAAGCTGAAGTCCATGCTGCGGAACATCTGATCGGCCTTCTCAGCAACTGCCAGCAGTCGTCGGACAAGCATTGCCGCGCCAGGCGACCCACCTCCAGTGGACTGATCGGGCGGATCAGACAGTTCGCTGACCGTCGCGAACGGGGTCGTCTGCGGTGGTGACTGGTACACCGCGAGATCTCGCATGTGGCTGGCGACGGCGAGCCGTGTGCACTCAGCCCACGTGACGAGCTCGCTGTCGGGATCATCCCCGTGTTGCGCTGTCAGCGACGTGGCGACATCCGACAGGGTGCGCGCGTACGCCGAGAGCTCGTCCAAACGCTTGGACCACGCCGCCGGTGTCGTCGGAATGACGGCGGCATCTGCAGGCTGCTCGAGCGCTTCGACAACGTGCCGCAGACTGAGCGTCTGGCTTCTGCGATTGTCGCCGATGGCGCCAGCGGCTTGACGGGTCAAGGCAATGCAGTCACCGATGCCTGTTAGAGCGGCGGCAACGGGAAGCGGTTGATCGACCATCAGCCGGCATGCATTCGACATGGTCAGCAGGTGGCCGGCGAGGTTGCCGCTGTCGACCGACGAGACGTACGGCGGCTCGAGCGTGCGCATGTCGCGCGTGTCATACCAGTTGTAGAGGTGCCCACGGAACTGTTCGAGATTGCCCATTGTCGTGAGCGTCTGCTCGAGTCGTTCGACCATGTCGAGGGTGCCGATCCAACCGAAATCCCGGGCCGTCACGGAGGCCAAGAGGTACATCCCGATATTCGTGGGTGAGGTGCGGTGCTCGACGACCGGCTTTGGATCATCCTGGAAGTTGTCGGGTGGCAACCAATTGTCTTCTTTACCGACGAACGTCTCGAAGAACAGCCACGTCCTGCGAGCGGTCAGGCGAAGTGTCTCGGCCTCGTGGTCCGAGAGATCCCCGGCAGACAATTCTGCGACCGGCACGCTGACCAAGCGAGCTAGGAAAGGCGAAATGAGCCATAGAGCGAGGAATGGTGCGGCGATCCACAGCGCGGCGGGTTTGACTGCGATGACGACGACAGCGACGGCAACCGCAAGTGCGACGCATCCCGCCATTCGCCGATAGAACCGCACGAGATGGAGGTCGTGGCTGGCCTTGGCCTGTGCCGCGGTCGTCCATTCCAGCAAGTTCCGCCGCGTGAAGTACAGCCGACCCAACGTGCGCACGACGGCGTCCACCATCAACCACGCTTGGTGGGCCAGGAAGGTGAACCCGAGGATCAGGTGGGCGGCGAACTGGGTGAGGTCCGCGATGACATCGCGCAGGTGAGTGCGCATGGAGATGCCGTGACGTCGCGGCAGCAACCCGAGCAGCACCGGCAAAGCCGCAGGAATGATCACTGTCGCCAGAACGAACGCGGTCCACAAGCCCGCCGATACCGACGGCAGCGTCCAAGCGGCGACGAGCGTGGCGAACGTGAACGGTGCCGACACGGTACGGCGAAGGTTGTCGACCATCTTCCAGCGCGAGATCCCGGGAATCGAATGATGGGTCCGTGTGCCCTTCGCATCGCGTGCGTGGTCGAGGATCCACGGCAGCAGTTGCCAGTCACCGCGCGCCCAGCGATGCTGGCGCGTGGCAGAGACGAGGTAGTTCGAGGGGAACTCGTCGAACAACTCGATGTCGGTCACCAGCCCGGCACGGGCGAAGACGCCCTCGAAAAGGTCGTGGCTCAGCAGCACATTCTCGGGCACTCGGTCATCCAAGGCCGCCACGAACGCATCGATGTCGTAGATGCCCTTGCCGGTGAAGCTGCCCTCCTGGAACAGGTCTTGATACACATCGGAGACCGCTGACGCATACGGGTCGATGCCCGCCGATCCACCGAACACGCGCTGAAAGATCGAGCCACCTCGGTCTCTCGGCAGCGTCGGCGTGATCCGGGGCTGGAGCACGCCGTAGCCATGCGTCACGCGGCCAGCCGTGCTGTCGAAGTACGGCTGGTTGAGGGGATGGGCGATCGTTCCCACGAGTTGACTCACCGCACCGCGCGGCAGTCGTGTGTCGGCGTCGAGGGTGACGACATAGCGAACGTCCGAGGGCGGTGTCGACGACGGCCGCCCCGTCAACATTCCAGTCGTCGTTGACCCGCGCAGGAGCGCGTTCAACTCGTGGAGCTTGCCGCGCTTGCGCTCCCAACCCATCCAACAGCGCTCGGCCTCGTTCCACTGCCGCTTGCGGTGGAAGAGCAGGAACCGGGCACCACCCCCGGGCGCCTCGCCGTGTCGTTCGTTGAGCTGGTCGATCGCAACTGTCGCGGCGGCGAGCAATTCCTCGTCGCCGGGCATCTCCTCGGCGGGCGCGTCGAGCCAATCCGACAGCAACGCGAATCGAATATCGCCTTCGCGATTGCCGAGGTAGTGCACCTCGAGGCCACTGACCAATGCCTCGATGTCGGCCTCCCTGGTCAACAACATCGGCACGACCACCATTGTTCGAAGGTCGGTTGGCACGCCATCGTCGAGATCGAACCGAGGAAGGCGCGTCGGGCCGAGGATTTTCGTGACCATGCGGTTGACCAACGCCACAGCGAGATCTGATGCCGGAAGGATCGCAAACATCGAGACGATCGCGATGTCGATTCCGGTGACACCTTGGCGACGGGACATCAAGAACGGAATCGCCACAGCAACCGCAGTGAGAACGGTGACAGTCATGATGTAGCCCGTCGCTGGATACCTCACGTACGCGCGCCGGAGCCGAGTCGCCAGAGGCGCCCGATCGTGCACGTCGCGCTCAAGCGCCGAGCGTCCGTCGGAGATCAGGTAGTAGCCAGGGTCACGACGCCGCGATGAGGGCGCGTGACTGGCCTCTTCGTCGGAAGTTGCGGCCTCGGCCATCTCAACCGCCTTGTGGGCGATCTCGACCTCTGTCATGCCTGAACCGCGGGAGAGTTCTTCGACGGCCTTCCGGTAACTGTCCCTCGTCGCAAAGTCCATCTTGGCGAACTCACTTCGGGTTCGAAGAAGTTCGTCGACCTTGCACACGCTCTCGACGAACTCGGCCCAGTCGAACCATGAGATGAGCCGCATGCTCGTGATCACATTTCGGACCGTCACGTTCATCGTTGCTTGTCGCTGATGCTCGAGGCGGACCAACTCCTCCGCGCTCGTGCCCTGCACCGCAAGCCGCTCCTCCAACCCGTGCACAGCTGGATTGGCGGCAGGGTCCTGATCGCGTAGGCGCTGGAAGAGTTGCACCCGTGCAGCCGTCGGCAGCGTCGTGCGCGATAGGCGACGCAGCGCTGCGGCGGCGTCCTCCGGGGCGTCCTCGCTCAGGCCGAGCAACCTGTCGGCGATGTCGTCAGCCGTCTGCCGTGCAGTGCGGCTGCGAACGATCTCTTCAGAGATGCGGCGGAGGTTTTCGACGAGAAGGATGCGGAGGGTGATCGCTATCGCCCACAACTCGCCGATCGTCAGTGTCTCCACCTCCTGGTACGCCCGCACCATGCATCGCAGGCTGTCAGGGTCGAATCGGCTATCGGTGTGGGCGATGTATGCCCACGCCAGACCCAAAACCCGTGGATAGCCGGCGAGATGACCGTCAGCCAGCTTCGGGAGCTCGCGGTAGTAATTCGCCGGCAGGTCATCGCGGATCTCGCGAAGTTGCTCGTCGACAATCGGGAAGTTGTCGACGAGCCACTCAGCCGCTGGCGTGATCGATCGTTCGTCCTTGATCGCCTCGGCGAGGACGCGGTAGGCCTGGAGCAGCACCCGGCCGTTCTCGGCGGCCCGGCGCCGGACGGTGCGACCGACACTCGGCTTCGAGGTAATCGTCTGGGCGGCGGCTAGCGACTCGCCGTGCTGCTCAAGGCGTTCGACGCTGAAGAGTTCGGCGACGATTGGGTCGGAGGTGTCCGCCTCTCCGCGGACCAGGCTCGGAATGCTGATGTGCCGCTCCCCGTGAGGCTGGAGACCTTGACGGGCGGGACCGCGCTGGGCACCAGCACAGGAACGTCTCGCCTTGCCTCGATCGGAACGTGCCGATCATAGGCCGAGCAGCGCGGAATCGCCCGCGCCCTGCCGTCACGCTCGACCCGCCCGGCTCGTCAGACGACACGACGCCGGGCGAATCAGT
>JANOJI010000424.1:0-2820 GCA_031408175.1 Ilumatobacteraceae bacterium | reverse complement strand
ATGGTCCTGCCTTTCGTTGGCATAAATAGTGTCTCCCCCGGCGGTCCAAGAATGGGGCAGGCCAGCTAGCTCGCCCCGTCACATGCGACCGACAGTACGATCCGAGTACGGAATCGCGCCGGAACCATAACAGCACCCTCTCCTACTGGCAAGTAACCCCCAGCGGCTTGCGCACCGCGTCGAGAACAATGATCGGGTCCGCCACAGCAATCAATTCCTCGTCATGACTGGCACGAACTACGCACGCACCTCGCCCATCGCTATCGCTGATCGCGCGGTGATCTGGCCTCACCGTTCACTGGGGTTGCCGCATCGTGCGCATCTGCCTGGCGCTGGTGATAGCGGCGCATCTTGTCGCGTACGCCGCATGCGTTCATCGAACACCATCGCCTGGCGTGGGCGCGAGACGTGTCGAGAAACAACCAACCGCAACCGCTGCACGACCCGATTCGGCAGGTGAGCGGTGAACGGAGAAGCTGCACCGCCTCGTCGGCCATCTGGTCGCATATCGCTTCGATGGAGTCCTGCGGCCATCCCGGCTCGTACCGGAGTTCAGAGCGAGCCCAGCGCGACGACTGCAGCGCCCGTGCCGCACGACGAAGTACGAAGGCCAGCGCTGCGGGTTGAGGTGCATCGCCTGCGGCGATGGGGCCGAACACGCCGTAGAGGTTCTCGCGAAGCGCTATCGCAGCGTGGAACTGCTGCAGCTCGCCCGGGTCGGGCACGGCCCGGTGGTCGCGAGGTACCACTCCCGACGCCGCTGCCCACTCGAAAATGTCGGCTGCGTTCGCAAGATCGTCACGGATGTAGGTCGGCCGCCCACTAACAGTGTTGGCAAAATCGAGGACGAGATGGTTCGCGCCGAAGTCGAACGGTCGGCGAGGCGCGATGCTGGGCATCCGCCGATGATACCCCCTTACTCAATTACACAGGTATTGACCAGATCCATGTTGCGATGCGCACGAACCGCCGAGGAGATCAACTCCCCATGGCCTTTCGTCGCACCGTGCGGGGGTCGTTGATCGCAGTCGATGGATTCGGTAACATTCCAGTGGGCGGAGTCCCGTTCGAAGCCGGCCGTACCGGGTTCGTTCAACCCAAAGGAAACCCCCACATGGTGACAACTGCTCTCGCACAGCTCAAGGCCGTCAGCCGGGTCGCCTTCTATTTTCTTGTCGCGTTCATGGTCATCCGCCTGTGGCAGGACCCGGCAGGTAGCGCCGACGCAACCGTGAACTTCATCAGCTCAATCGGTTCGTTCTTCGCCTCCGCCATCGACAAACTCTCCGTCTTCGTGCGCAACCTCGGCGAATGACGTTCGGCGACGCGACGCCGTGATCATGCTGCGAGCCGATCCACTGGGTCGCGACGTCGCACACCACAGCCAGACCGATACGGCCCACAATGTTGTAGCCAGCGCAACGTGCATCGCGACCAGGGGCGTTGGCACGCCGTTGGCATACTGCAGGTAGCCGACTGCACCCTGCGCGATCGCGAGACAGATCCATACCGTCAGAGGGGCGTCCAGCACCTCACGGTCGCGGGCACGCTTGCGCAGGTGCCACACCAGCCGCAGAGCCATCAGCACCGCGATCCACACGATCACACTGTGGATGCGAGTCACCCAGGTGATCGACATGAACGTGAACCGGCGAGCCTCTTCATCGCCGGCGTGCGGACCGGTGCCGGTGACAACGGTGCCGGCGACAATTGCCGCGGCAGTCCACATGACCATCGACCGCACTCGACGCCTGGTCCTCGGCACCACTGCGCTGACGCGAATGCTGTCATCGGGTTCGCGCGAGCGAACCACAAGCACGACCGCCAGTGCGACAAGCACCATCGACAGCACGAAGTGCAGTTGCACTGCAGCTGGATTGAGGTCGGTCCACACGACCACTGCACCGACAATCCCCTGCGCTGGTACTCCCGCCACGAGCGCAGCCGAGAGCACCAGCAGATCCCGCCGACGCGGCTGCCTGACCCACGCCCCGAGCGCGGCAAGCACCACGGCGAGGCCAACGACAAAGGTGAACAACCGGTTGATCTGCTCGATCGCAGAATGCTGCGACGAAACGTCGACCAGCTTCTCGTCGTTGCAGTTCGGCCAGTCGCTGCAACCGAGACCGGAGCCCGTCAACCGAACCGCGGCCCCGGTGACGACGATCACGGCGAGGAGAACCAGCGCGGACACGCAGATCTTGTGAAACTCGCCGGGTGTGAAACCCTCTGACCGAACCCGCCTGATCATCTGTCGAAGCCGAAGCACCCCGCCAGACTACGGCCGCTCAGACTTCTGTGGCCCGCCCTCGGCTGACGGTGTGCCAAACCTCCAGAGGCCGCCTTGCGGACCCGATCCATATCGGGCGTCTACCGCCGCCACTCGTTGTTGTCCGAGTGCTTGCGGCCCGTCCGAGTGTCTCCGGCCCACCCGGGTTGCACGGAAACACTCCGACGGAAGCCAGGCCGCCCCGAACAAGGCCGTTCGGCGCTGAGGCACCGATGAACTGGGCAGCCCCATTTCGCTACATCGCTACGTCGCCTTCTGGGGCTGCCCGGTTCGCCCGAAGCTGTCCTTGGACGGCTGACGAGCGCCACATCTGCCGCTCGGCGCTAGTTGTTCTGGGCGCGTGATCCTCTTGCGCCGGCGCGTCGGAGCGGGCATTCTGCGTAGGTGACCGGACCGTGTCGACGCGCATGAGCCAGGAATCAGAGCAGCAGCGGGACGAGCGCTGGACTGCGCGATATGAGAAGAGTCAGGCTGCATTCGACGCTCGCGGCCGCGACTCCGATCGAGCTGGGGGCTGGGTTGAGCGCCTT
>JANOJI010000536.1:0-4788 GCA_031408175.1 Ilumatobacteraceae bacterium | reverse complement strand
TCGATCGCCAGGAACTTCTCGGGAGGGGCAATGGCGGGCAAATCAATCCCGGTCGAGTTCTCGGCCGGTGCCTCCGCCGACGCCTCCGCCGACGCCGTGGTGTCGGAATCTCCCGGTGCCACTTGCCCGGCGTCACCGTTGACGGACGGGGAGTCGGTTGCAGCCGGTTGAGGCACGTTGGCAGCGCTCGACGATGTGTCGTCGTCGCTGCCGCATGCGGTTACGCCGAGCATGACAGCTACGAGGGCGGCGGCGATCCGTGCCCCTCGGTGCGCTGTGTTCACGTGTGTCATGTGTGTTCGACGTGACCATCGACACATTCAGTTCCCGCAGCGGTGTGTCAGTCGTGTGACGGGGCGCTATGTCGTCGTTGTTCACAGCCCGAGGTTGGGCGCGAAACTGGACATCGGAGTTCACATCTCGCACCCACGGGTGCGAGAAGCGCAGCCCCCGTACCGAGATCGCGCCCACGGCGCCACAAGGCCGGGTGGGTGTCAGTCGTGCGATGGGGGTGACTGACGCGCCTCGCGGCGGTGGCGTCGGATCTCATTGACGACGGGGAGCAGCGAGATGGCGACGATCACCACGGCGGCGACCTCGAGGTTTTTCTCGATGAACTCGATCTCGCCGAGGAAATAGCCGAGGGTGGTGATGCCGATGCCCCACAGAAACCCGCCGACCAGGTTGTACGTGACGAACGTGCGATACCGCATCTCGGCCACGCCGGCCACAATCGGCGTGAACGTGCGAACGATCGGGACGAACCTGGCCAACACGATCGCAAATGGTCCGCGGCGCTCGAAGAACGCGTGAGCCTTGGCCAGGTTGGTCGGATTGAACAGCCGGCTCTTCGGGCGGTCGAACAGTGGCGGCCCGACCTTGCGGCCGAAAAGGTAGCCGACCTGATCGCCTGCCACAGCAGCGACAAAGATGACTCCGGCGGTGACGGGCAGCGGCGGCAGCACGTTGCCACCAGCCGATGACGACAGGAACCCGGCGATGAACAGCAGCGAATCGCCGGGCAGGAAGAAGCCGATCAGCAGTCCGCTCTCGGCGAAGACGATCGCAGCGGCGAGTGCGAGTCCGCCGCTATTGAGCCAACCTTTGATGTCGAAGAGGGCGAGCACGTAGAGCGGCTAGACGATCAACTGCTGGTCGAGCTCATGATCGACGCCGACTTGCGGTTGGAGAAGATCACCGCACCGATCAGGACCGCCAGCGCACCAGCGGCAATCGAGAAGCGAGCACCGTCGTTGTCCTTGAGGCTGATGATCGCCGGGAGGATCAACAGCGAGACCAGGTTCATCACCTTGATCAACGGGTTCAGCGCCGGGCCGGCGGTGTCTTTGAACGGGTCGCCAACCGTGTCGGCGATCACCGCGGCGCGGTACGGGTCGCTGCCCTTGCCGCCGTGATGGCCGTCTTCGATGTACTTCTTGGCGTTGTCCCACGCGCCACCCGAGTTCGACAGGTAGTTGGCCATCAATTGGCCGACCAGGATGACCGCAGCGAGGAATGCGCCGAGTGCCAAGAAGTTGATACCGAAGCCGATGACAACCGGAGTGAGCACAGCGAGCAGGGCCGGGGTGGCCAGTTCACGCAGCGATGCCTCGGTGCAGATGTCGATGACGGGGCCGTATTCCGGCAGCTTCTCGCCCTTCATGATCTTGCCGTCGGCGAACTGCTTGCGGACTTCTTGCACGACGACGCCAGCGGTGCGGCCGACGGCGCGGATGGCGAGGGCGCTGAAGAGGAATGGCACGGCGCCGCCGATCAGCAGGCCGATGAAGATCTTCGGATCGGCGACGTTGATCTGCAATTCGGGCAGGTCGAACGCGCCCCGCAGGCGGTCGGTGATCTCGAGATTGAGTTCGCCGGCAGCGGTTTCGATGAAGCTGGCAAACAGGGCGACGGCGGCGATCACAGCGGAGCCGATCGCGAATCCCTTGGTGACTGCCTTGGTGGTGTTGCCGACGGCATCGAGGCTGACCATGATCCGCTCGGGTTCGCCGTGGAACTCGCCGCTCATCTCGGCAATACCGGCGGCGTTGTCGCTGACCGGGCCGAACGTGTCTTCCGAGACGATGATGCCCGTCGTGGCCAGCATGCCCATGCCGCACAAGGCGACGAGGTAGAACGAGAACTGTAGATTGCCGCCACCCAGAGCCAACGCCGAGGCGATTGCGATGGCAATGGCGATGACCGCGTAGACCGCGCTCTCCATGCCGCTGGCGGTACCCGCCAGGATCGCGGTGGCCGGTCCGGTCTCGGCGGCCTCGGCGATGTCCTTGACGGGTGAGTGGTGCGTCGCGGTGAAGTACTCGGTCAGTCGACTGATCAGCTGAGCCAACACCAAACCGATGGCGACGGCACCGAAGCACTTCCAGCCGGCGTTGTCGAAGTCGTTGCCGACATACATGAGCGAAACGATCAACGTACCGACAAGCGTCAGCGAACCTGCAACGAGGAAGCCCTTGTTGATCGGCTTGAGAGCGTTGGTCTCGCCCTCTTTCGCCTTCACGAAGAAGATGCCGATGATCGAGGCAACGACGCCGATTGCACGAGCGGCGAGCGGGAAGATGAGGCCGAGCGCCGGGTTGGCGCCGATCGAGTTGAAGGCGGCGACGCCGAGAATGATCGAGGCGACAAGCGTGACCTCGTAGCTCTCGAACAGGTCGGCGGCCATACCGGCGCAGTCGCCCACGTTGTCGGCGATGGTTGCGGGGTTGCGCGGATCGTCTTCAGGAATGCCGGCTTCGACCTTGCCAACCAGGTCGGCGCCGACGTCGGCTGCCTTGGTGAAGATTCCGCCGCCGACACGCAAGAACAGCGCCAGCAGCGACCCGCCGAAGCCGAAGCCGACGAGGATGACCGACGAGGTGTTCTGGAAGAGGATGATGATCACGGTCGCACCGAGCAGGCCGAGCCCGACGGTGAACATTCCGGCAACGCCGCCGGTGCGGAAAGCCACGGTCAATGCCTTGGGCATCGACCCGGTCTTGGCTGCTGCGGCGGTACGAACGTTGCCGCGAGTGGCCAGGGTCATGCCGATGAGCCCGGTGGCGCCGGACGCTACACAGCCGAGGATGAACGCCAAGGTGCGCCACGTTCCGGCCAGCCCGAAGCTGAGGGCTTCACTGCCGTCGGGCTTCTTGATCGACGTGGACGTCAGGAACACGATGATCGCCAGCGGTATGAGGATTATGCCGATGGTCTTGAACTGGCGCCGTAAGTATGCGGATGCACCCTCTTGGATCGCCTTGGCGATCTCTTTCATCTTCGGTGTGCCCTCGTCGTGGGCCATGACGTTCTTCGCCAGCAGGAGGCCGACGACAATGGCCACGAGAGCTGCTGCGACTGACAGCAAGAGCACTGCCCACTCGCCGCCCTTGAGGATGAAGTCTTGGTAGCCGCCTTCGGCAGCAATCAGTGATGACACCGGTCGTTCTCCGGGAATCTCGGGCGCGCCCAACAGGTGGGGAACGCTTGGTTGGCAAACGTGGAGAGTGTAGGGACTTTGGGACGCGTCTGGCTAAACGATGAGGGTTTGAAGGAAACTTCGTCGGTTCCACCTTGTAGGAGTACCGTCGACGGGTGATGGCACAAGCAGTCTCCTCGCGCGGGCCCGTCACCGGAACGGAACGGCAACCACCGGGAAAAAGCGGCGGAAGCTGTTCCTCCTTGATCTCTACAGCACCGCAGTCGGCAAGAAGTACGCCATGGCACTCAGCGGCATCGCCATGATGGGCTATGTACTGGCCCACATGATCGGCAACCTGAAGATGTATCTCGGGCCCGAGGACATCAACCACTACGGCGAGTTTCTCCGCGAGCTCCTTGTGCCGCTCGCACCGCGAACGGTCGTGCTGTGGGGAATGCGACTCGGTCTGCTCGGCGCGGTCGTTTTGCACATCCATGCCGCCTACAGCCTGACGGTGCTCAACCGGCACGCACGGTCGGTGAAGTACCAGAGCCCGCGCGACTACGAGGTCGCCAACTTTGCCAGTCGCACCATGCGCTGGACCGGAATCATCGTGGCGCTGTTCGTGGTGTGGCATCTCGCCGACCTCACGTGGGGATGGGCGAATCCCGGCTACGTCCGTGGCGACGTGTACCGCAACGTCGATGCATCCCTGTCGAGGATCCCGGTCGCCGCGTTGTACGTCGTTGCCAACATCGCGCTGGGTGTGCACCTGTTCCACGGTGCATGGAGCCTGTTCCAGTCGATGGGTTGGAACAATCCGAGGTTCAACAAGTGGCGACGTGGATTTGCGATCGGCTTTGCCACGCTGATCGTGGTCGGCAACGTGTCGTTCCCGATCGCCGTGTTAGCCGGAATCGTGGAGAGCTGAGATGTCTGTAGCACTCGACGCCAAGATCCCCGCCGGTTCCATCGAGGACAAGTGGGACACCTACAAGAGCGATATGAAGTTGGTCAATCCCAACAACAAGCGCAAGTTCAAGGTGATCGTCGTCGGCACCGGTCTGGCCGGCGCTTCCGCGGCCGCGACGTTGGCCGAACTGGGCTACCAGGTCGACGCGTTCACGTTCCACGATTCGCCTCGCCGTGCCCACTCGATCGCCGCGCAGGGCGGCATCAACGGCGCCAAGAACTACAAGGGCGACGGCGACTCGGTCCACCGCTTGTTCTACGACACCATCAAGGGCGGCGACTTCCGCGCCCGGGAGTCGAACGTGCACCGACTCGCGCAGGTGAGCGTCGACATCATCGACCAGATGGTGGCCCAGGGTGTGCCGTTCGCTCGCGAGTACGGCGGGCTGCTCGAC
>JANOJI010000376.1:0-3377 GCA_031408175.1 Ilumatobacteraceae bacterium | reverse complement strand
AGTCGCCGATCAGCGCGATTCTCGTGGCTGGGGTCGTGGCCTTGGCGTACGCACTGGCAGTACTTGCGCGAAACAGTTCGAGCGCAGCTACCGAACCAAAGGCGGCCGCCACCCCTGCACTGAGTACCTGTCGTCGAGACGGCAGTAGAGGAAGTGAATTCGGCGGCATGTATGCGGAGCCTGCCGTCGCCGTCCGCGACGACTGCAGATTCCAGTGTGTTTGGGTGTGGGGTACGCCCATCGTAGACCAGCGCGCACGTCACACGACCGCAGGCCGACTCGATCAAACACGGCGCGCCTCAACGACAAAAGCCTCTGCTGAGCAGGGGCTTTGTAGTGGGCGAGGGGGGACTTGAACCCCCACATCCTTTCGAATACTAGCACCTGAAGCTAGCGCGTCTGCCATTTCGCCACTCGCCCGAGTAGAGGTCCACACGCTAGCAATCGCCACCCTCACCCCCAACCCGCTTACTCGGGCGCGAAATGGGAATGGCCGGTACCGAAACCGACCCCACGGGAGCGAAAGAGGACGTGGGAGTACCGGTATCGCGCCCAACGCGGCCTGGTGAGGTGCATGTGAGGTCGGTGGGCACTCCCGCGGCCCGAACGCGAACAGGGGCCGAACACCACTACCCTTTCGCCAAGTTATGGGATTGCAATCGTTCGAGCGGTCGCTAGAGCGTATGGTCGAGGGCGTGTTCTCACGTGGTTCTCATTCCAGCATTCGTCCGGTCGAGCTCGGCCGGCGTCTTTTGCGCGAGATGGACGACAATCGCAGTGTCGATGTCAAGGGCCGGCGCATTGTCCCCAATGACTTCAGCTTTCAACTCAGTGGCAGGGATCACGCCGGGTTCGCCGACATCGACGAGGCGTTGAACAACGAGTTGTGCGAGACCGCTCGCGAGTACGCCCGCGCCGAGGGCTTCCACTTCATGGGGCCGGTGCGGGTGGCGATGACGGTCGACAACACTCTGAAGCCGGGGCGCTTCACCATCTCGTCGCGGCTACGCGAGGCGGGCTCGGGCGGCGGTTCGGCCACGCTCGTGTTGCCGTCGGGCGAGCGCGTCTCGCTCAGCGATCGGCTCGTCACGATCGGGCGCCTGCCGGATTGCACCATCGCCTTGCCCGACGCGAACGTCAGCCGCAAGCACACCGAGGTCCATCACCGTGGCAACGCGTTCGTGATCGTCGACCTCGGATCCACCAATGGCACGAAGATCAACGGCACGCGCATCGACGGTGAACGAACATTGACCGACGGCGACATCGTGAGCGTGGGGAGCACGCACCTGCGCTTCGAGGCAACGTGATCGCAGCCGCCACCGAGCCGCTTCTCGGCATTCTCAAATACGTACTCCTGGCGCTGCTGTACCTGTTCTTTGCCAGAGTGCTGTGGGCGGTGTGGAGCGAAGTGCGCGGACCGCGTGCTGGAGTCGCGGCATCGCAGGTTCACGCGGGCGTCGCTCCCAACGACCCGACGGTGGCAGCGCCGTCACCGATGGCGCCCGAGCTGAAGCACGGCAGGCGCTCCGTGCGAGCACCAAGGGGCAGGAAGGGCAACGTCGGTCGGTTCGTCGTGATCGAACCGAAGGCCACGCGAGGTTCAGTGTTCGCCATGGGCGAGGAGATCTCCATCGGCCGCGCCGCGACCTGCACGGTCGGTATGGGCGATGACTCGTTCGTGTCGCAGTTGCACGCCCGCGTGTTTCGCGATGCCGGGTTGACGATGATCGAGGATCTCGGTTCGACCAACGGCACCTACCTCAACGGCAAGCGGCTGACGGAGCCGGAGCGGGTCACCAAGGGTGATCGCGTGCAGATCGGCAACACCGTGTTCGAGGCCGAGTAGTGAGCGATCACGTCGCCTTCACCGACCAACCGGCTGTGCGTTGGGGGGCCGCCACCGACGTCGGCCTTGTGCGCGCGGGCAACGAAGACGCCTACGTCTCGGAGCCGATGGTCTTCGGCGTCGCCGATGGGATGGGTGGGCACCAAGCCGGCGAGGTCGCCAGCGACATCGCCGCTCGCATCATCCGCGACCGGCTCGGCACCGGTGCCAGCAATGTCGGCGTGGTCGTCGCTTCGGTTGTCGAGGCCAACGCCTCGATCTATCAGGCAGCGCATGCCAGCGTCGACCACCAAGGCATGGGCACGACGCTGACTGCGCTGGTGGTGATGCGCGCCGACGAATCCAACGTGGCTCGGTTCGCGCTCGTCAACGTTGGCGACTCGCGCACGTACCTGCTGCGCAACGGTGTGCTGCACCGCGCCACGGTCGATCACAGCTACGTGCAAGAGCTCGTCAATACCGGTCACATCACCGAAGACGAGGCTCGCGCCCATCCGCGCCGCAACATCGTCACGCGGGCGCTCGGCATCGAACCGACGGTCCGAGTCGATACCTGGTTGGTGCCCATGGTGCATGGTGATCGATTCATCCTGTGCAGCGATGGATTGGTCGACGAGGTGCCCGACGACGACATCGCCGTCATCGCACTCGCGGCCACCGACCCGCAGGTTGCCGCCGAACAAATGGTCGCCAAGGCCAACGCCAACGGCGGCCGCGACAACGTGACCGTGGTGGTCGTCGACGTACTGCAGGGTGTCGAGCCGACCGCGGCTGAGGCAGAGCTCGAGTCAGAACCGGGCTGGCCTGGCTCCGACTCGGCGGGCACGATGATCGACGCCGACGCAAACAGTGTGCTGAGCGCGGCGGGAATCGTCGCCGATCGTGGGACACCGCTGCCGCCCATCGTCCCCATCGTCGGTTCCAACGAGCCGGAAGGTGGAGGGTTCTGGGGAACTCGCCGATTCCTGAAGCTGTTAGGGGTCGCGACAGTGCTCACCCTCGTGATCACTTTGATCGCAGTCATCGTCTACAACAGCGGCGAAGACAACCCAACTCCGACCCCGTCGACGATCGCGGTCACCGAGCCTGGAACGATACCGGACACCGCTCCCGCGACTACCAGCTCGACCAGCAGCACGACATCAACATCGACATCGAGCCCGACGACGACGACCACGGGCACGACGACCACGGTGCCATGAGCGCTTCGCCGATTGCCGCGGCGCGGCGTCGCACCGAACTCGGCCTGATCGTGATGGCCGCGACCATCACCGGCGCGGCGTACACCCTGGCTTCGCTCGGGCAGAACGCCGAGATTCCGCCGATCCTGGTGCCGTTCCTGCTGGCGGTCCTCGGGTTGCTGGTCGTGGCCCATCTCGCCAATCGAGTGCTCGCCAAGGGTGCCGACGGCACCATCCTTCCGCTGGCCGCGTTGCTGCACGGCATCGGCTACGTGATCATCGCCAGGCTCAGCGAACGGTCGGCCGGACTGCAGACGACATGGACCTTCGTCGCCATCGTCGCCTAC
>JANOJI010000338.1:0-1856 GCA_031408175.1 Ilumatobacteraceae bacterium | reverse complement strand
GCGCTCGCCCGCGAACTGCGCCCTGACGTGTGCTTGTTCGACATCCGCATGCCCGAGATGGACGGCATCGAGGCCACTCGACAGCTCGCCGGACCCACCATTGATGACCCCATCGCCATCGTGATCATCACCACCTTCGACCTGGACGAGTACGTTCACGGCGCACTCAAGGCAGGCGCACGCGGCTTCCTGCTCAAAGACGCCGGGCCGGCGCTGTTGGTACAGGCCATCCATGCCGCAGCAAATGGCGACGCGCTGATCGCTCCGAGCGTGACAGTTCGGCTCCTCGCCACGTTCTCCGACAAAAGTCCGAGTGCTCCGCCGGTTCAGCCCATCGAGCCACTGACCGACCGCGAGGAGGAAGTCTTGCTCACCGTGGCCAAAGGTCGGACGAACGCCGAGATCGCCACCGAACTGCACATCAGTCTCAGCACGGCCAAGACCCACCTCGCCAGTCTGATGACCAAACTTGGCGCTCGAAACCGCGTCGAGATCGCCATGTGGGCCTACGAGACGGGCCGCGTCAAGAGTTCGGTCGGGTAATCGAGCTCGATTTGCAACAGTGGCTCGGCCAACCGTCCAATCGTCGTAGGGTGCCAGGTGGAGCCGGCGAAGAAGCTCGCGCCCTCCCTGGAGCTACTTGGCAACCCCGGTCCATACGAGCTCGCGGCGTACGTCCTGGCGGCGACGGCAACTCTTGGAATCGGTCGGTGGCAGCTTGCGGGGCGTTGGCCGCACTCGACCGCGCCCAGGCTTGCGTCGGAGCCGGCGCCGCTTCGCCACGTCGTTCCGGGGCTGTGCGCGGCGGCATCGATCCTGCTCGCCATGGCAGCCTGGGAGGCGAGCCGGATCATTGCGGCAGTCAGCTGAGGGCCATAATGCCATGCACAGCCGATTGATGAGTCGAACTAATTGGTCGAGCTGGATGGGCATATGGCGTCGGGATGCCAATCAGGTAACCAGTCGTAGGCGACTCCGGGGTTGGTGAGTTCGATGCTGCCGCCGCCCGTGCCGCCGGAAGCGTCGACAGGAGCGAGAACGAGGCCCCCGGTGAACGGGCCAGAGGTGTCGGTGTCGGTGTCGGTTGTCCACACGATGCACGCTTCATCAGAGGTGGCCGAAAGCGTCGACCACGCCGGCGGCCAATGATCGTTCGAGGGGCTGTGACTGATCAGAAATGGGACGGTCGTCCGTATCGGGTTGGAGTCGATCAGATCAACGACGTAGATCTGCTCATCCCAGTCCGCCGCCTCTCCGGTGTAGCCGTTCGGGGACGACACGAACGCGATTCTGCTGGTTCCCGGCTCGGCGGATGCCTCTGATGCGTTGGTCAGATCCGATGGGTCATCGCCCGACCCGAGCAGGATCGGACGGTCGTTCGTGCCGTCCGGATCGATCGCCCGGAGGTCGGTCTGTGATCCCTCGCCGACGAACTCTCCGCTCGTGTACACAATGACCGTCGAAGTGCCCAAGCTCGACCATGCAGGCCAGCTGCCTTCTACCAAGCGGCGGTCTGTGCCGCTGACGAGGTCGAGGATGTGGATGAAGCCGTTGTCGGTGTATGCCAACTTCGTGCTGTCCGGTGACCAGGTCAGCCCGGTGAACGACAATTTGTCGGTGTTGCGCAGCATCTTTGAGTTGGTGCCGTCCCGAACGGCTGTCCACACCTGCGAGGTCGTGCCGTCCAGCGTCCAGATGAAGGCGAGCTTGATGCCGTCTGGTGACCATCGAGGTTCGAGGTTCGAGCAGCGCGCCGGGGCTGTCGGTGAGCTGGGTCAGCTCAGTGCCATCGGGGTTGACGGCGTACAGCTCGAAATCAGGTAGCTCAGTTTCAGCGCCGGTCGGGGGAACTGTGT
>JANOJI010000236.1:0-3055 GCA_031408175.1 Ilumatobacteraceae bacterium | reverse complement strand
TGCTGGGCGACGACATGTTCGACGGGCTTCGCCACGAACACGATCAGGTGTTGACCACTGCGGTGGCGCAGCACAGTGGGCACATCGTCAAGTCGACCGGCGATGGCCTGCACATCGCCTTCGGCGCAGCGTCACACGCCGTCGCCTGCGCAAAGGCCATGCAGCGCGGCATCGACCGATTCAATAAAGGAAAGCCAGCACCGCAGCATCTCCAACTCGCGATCGGGATCTCGGCCGGCGATGTGGTGATCGAGGATGACGATGTTCACGGAACACCGGTGGTCGAGGCCGCCCGGTTGTGTGCCACGGCCTTTGGCGGGCAGATCCTGGTTGCCGACGTCGTTCGCCTGCTGGCCGGCACTCGGGGCGCCCACGAGTTCGAGTCGCGAGGCGAGCTCGAATTGAAGGGTCTCACCAGCCCGATCACGACGTGCGAGGTGGTCTCGCGCCTGCCGGCAGTGCCCCAGATCCCGTTGCCGGACCGCTTTGCCGTGAGTGCCGGCGACTTTGTCGGTCGGGATTCGCCACGAGAGGTCCTCCTGAGGGCGTTCAAGGAGGCGACGGCCGGTCGTCGTCAGTTCGTCGTCGTCGCCGGGGAACCCGGGATCGGCAAGTCACGGTTGTCGCGCGAGGCCGTAGCGATGATGTACGACACCGGGGCGGTCGTTCTGGCGGGCCGATGTGAGGAGCATCTCGGCGGTCCGTTCCAGCTGTGGATCGGTGTGCTCGCGCACCTGATCGCGCACATGCCTGACGAAGTCATTGCGGACCATGTCGCGACGCACGGCAGCGAGATCGTCAAGGTGGTGCCCGATGTCCGGCAGCGCTTCCCCGGAATCGACTTCCCGCCACGACCCGCCGCAGACTTCGAGCGACATCGCCTGTTCGAAGCCATCGCCGCGCTCCTGCTCGCTGCGACCGCTGACGGGCCGCTGGTGGTTGTGCTCGACGACCTGCAATGGGCCGACGTGCCGTCGCTGCAGTTGCTGCGCCACCTGGTGCGTATCGCTCCCGAGGCCCCGATTCTGCTGATAGGCACATATCGAGATACTGAGCTGGATGGATCGCCGCTCGTCGAGACATTGGCCGACCTCCGGCGCGACGACCTGTTCGAGCGAATCTCGCTGCACGGTCTCTCCGAAGCAGAGCTCGGCGAGTTCCTGGCGACACGTCTCGACCGTCAGCCTCCTCCCGAGCTCGTCAGCGCCCTGCTGGCCGAGACCGGTGGTAATCCCTTCTTTGTCGGCGAGGTGCTGGCCCACGTCGCCGGTCTGGACCGGATGGGCGAACTCACCGGTTCATCTGCCTTCGATCTGTCGGAGGATCGGCTCGGCATGTTCGAGGGTGTGCGTGACCTGCTCGGTCAACGTGTGGCGCGGCTGCGCCGAGCCTCGGTTCAGGCGCTGGAGATCGCCTCGGTGCTGGGGCGCGAGTTCGATCTGGCGACCCTCGCGTCACTGAATCGGGTCCTCGAAGACGAGTTGGTCGCATACCTCGAGGGTGCGATTCGCGCCGGCCTGATTCGGCCCGACCCGAAGCACGCCGCCCGGTATGCATTCACCCATGCGCTCGTGCGCCAGAAGCTGTACGGGGACCTGGGCACCACTCGTCGTGTCAGATTGCACTGGTCGGTAGGGCTCGCCCTGCAGGCAGCGAACTTCGACGATGTCGATGCCGTTGCCTACCACCTCACCGAAGGAGTACTTGCGGGCGATGCGGGGCTGGCCGTCGACGCGACGTTGGCCGCCGGCGCAAGGGCACTGCAGATGTCTGCGTTCGAAACGGCGCTCGACCACTTCGAGAATGCTCTGATGCTTCTCGATCAAGGCGAGAGCACCGACAGCGAACGACGGTATGCGGCACTCGTCGGCCTCGGCGATGCACACGTCGCGCTGTCGAACGTCGCCGGGTACACCGAAGCGTTTCTTGCCGCGGCCGAGGTGGCGCGGGTCGAGGGTCGAGCGGATCGACTGGCCAGGGTGGCCCTGGGTATCGGCACACACGCCCTCATCGTTCGCCTCGCCCCCGAAACGGCAGCGCTGTTCGACGAGGCGATCGATGCGCTCGGGCCGGACGATTCGATCGAGCGTTCGATGTTGCTCAGCTACCGCGCCTTTCACCGCGCGGTCACGCCAGGGGTCGCCGAGAATCGTCACGCCGAGATCGACGAGGCGGCCGCGATCGCCGTTCGCGTCGGCGATCGCCGCGCTGCGGCACAGGCCACGTTCGCCCGAGCTTCGGCATTGCGCGGGTCACCACTCGTCGACGAGATGGTGGAGTTGGCCGACGCGCTCCGCGAGACGGCTGTCGAGCTCGACGACGTCATGCTGCAGACCCAGGCACATCTGATCGGTGGCACCGCCCATCTCCAGCGTGGCGATCGAGCGGAATGGCAGCGTGCCGCGGAAGGGTTGAGGCTGCTCGCCCGAGGAGCGAGTGGCGCGTACGCCCGGCCGTGGTCGTGCCTCTGGGAGACGATCGAGCTGGTGTTCGACGAGCGGTACATCGACGCGGAGCACAACGCATCGGCGGGGGCGGACTCGTGGAAAACGCACCCGATCGTCGAGTTGTCGTTTCGTTCCCAGCAGTGGGGCCTGTTGCGATGGCGTGGCCGGCATCGCGCTGGCGCCGACCTGGTGCGACCGTGGGTTGATTCGCCGGGTACTGCAAGCGTGCGCGCTGTACTTGCATGCTTCGAGCTCGACGACGATCCCTCCGGCGCCCGCGTCGTGCTCGATCACTACGCCGATTGCGACTTTGCAGACGCCAGGCTGCAGGTGGCGCAGCGGCCGTTGCTCTTTGCCCACCTTGCCGAGCTGTGCGTGCGTACCAGGTCGACACTGCATGCTCCGGCGATCGAGCGGCTGCTTCAACCGTATTCGGGTCAGCTGTTGCTCAGCCCGACGACCATATGGGTTCTGGGCGCTGCCGATACGGCGTTGGCAACGCTGGCGTCGCTGCAAGGCCACCGCAATGCGGCCGACGACCTGTTTCAACGTGGCATCGCCCTCGAGGAGCAAGTTGGTAGCGCCTTGCTGGCATCGACATCGCGGTT
>JANOJI010000061.1:0-3663 GCA_031408175.1 Ilumatobacteraceae bacterium | reverse complement strand
GCCGATGATCCTGACGAGTTGGCTCTGCTGGTGTCGCTCGCTCGAGGTGGCGGCCGCGGCGTCGGCGCGATGGTCGACCGCGCAGTGGCGGGAAGCGGCGCCGCGCTTCGCGCCCACGGAGATGACTATGTGCTCGAGCCGCTAGGGCTGCGGGTTGTCCCGGTCGGTCTGTCTGAAGTCGACCTGATTGCAGTGGACAATCTGCTCGAGAGCGCGGAGCGTCCACTGATTGCTGATCTCGACACCGTGGTCGCGTTTCCACCGATCAGCGCGGCCGAGTTTGCTGAGCACGCTCACCAACTGGTCGTTCACGTGCTCGGTCACGTTGCAGTGCACTCAGCGCACGGTGAACCGATCGGCTTCGATCGATCCAAAGCACTGGAGCTGGTCGTGTGGTTGAGCCAGCATCGTCACCATCCAACAAGAACATCGGCGCGAACGGCGCTGTGGGATCTCGCCGTCCGCGACGCCACATTCTCGAACGTGGTCAGCGATGCCAGGCGGGCGATGGCCAAGGTCGTTGCGCCGCCACCGGGACACGAGTGGATCGGGCGAACCATGAACGAGGATCTGCCCTTGCACGAGCTGGTCGTCAGCGATGCCGAACTTCTCGCCGACCGAGTTGCCGCTGCTCGAGGTCTCGACGCCGGCGAGGCGATCGAAGTGCTGCGGCCAGGCGTAGCCCTGATTCACGGCATGCCGTTTGCGGGCACGTCGTACCTGTGGCCCGATGCGGAAGGCATCACCTCGTCACTGGTTCTGCTGGCCACATCGGCGTCCGGCGAACTCGCTGCCCATTACCTGGCCATCGGCGACATCGACGGCGTCTTCTGGGCCACGGGGCAGGGCTTGAAAGTGCTCGTCGGCCACGAAGCATTGATCGCCCTGCGCATGCGCGCCCATGCGTACCGCGGCGACCTCGCCGGGGTCCGCGGCGAATGGGACAGCTACGAGCGAGCCGTCAACGCCGATACGTGGGCTGCCGCCGAGCCCTCACCGAAGCTGGTCGAACTACGCCGCGAGCTGCTATCGCCATCGCTGGCGTCGTAGTCCGGCCCGGCTCCGAACCGCGCAGCCCCAGAACGCGACGTAGTCAATCGGGGCTGCCCAGTTCAGCAAGGCTTGCCCTTGCAGGCCGTCAGGGGTCTGGCGGAAGGTTCTTCATCGCCCAGACGGCGGCCTGGGTGCGGTCGGTAACACCGAGGCGCTTGTAGAGGCGTCCGCAGATCGAGGTGACCGAGGCTCTGCTCAGCCGACAAGGAGCAGAGGCCGGAATCGATCACGTTCGTCGGCGGCAAGCCCGCTCAGCAGATCGGCCGGGTAGAAGACCTCGACGACCACGGGATGACCCGATGGTGTCATGGAGCCGAAGTCGACCGCCAGCAGGCTGGGCTCGTCGGCCGCAAGGGCGCGGAATTCGACCTGCGTCCCTTGGCTGTCGAGCAGGGCGCGTTCTTCCGCATCGAAGTCGATCTCGTGTGAGAGGTCCTCGGCACCGATCTCGGTCTCGTGTCCGACGACATCGTGAAGATCCGACCACAACAGCTTCCCTGCTTCGGACCACGCGCTGACGTGAACGGCGCCGCCTTCGCGTATCAGCGAGTTGGTAGCGCTGGACAGTCTTTCGAGCGCCTGCGGCTCACCATCGACGGTGAAGGGATTGAGCACAGCGCGGGCGCCCACGGTATGGGTTCGCCCGAACTCCTGAATGGCCGAGCGGTCCGACGTGCGTTGAAAGAGCCATTCCCAGGTGATGCCGACCCCGGCAAGTGTGAGCGCGGTGATCAGAATGCTCAAGCCGATCGGCCCGCGCAAACTCTTCAGATTCCCATCGCCCCGCCCGAGACCCATGGGCAAGGTGTACGGCGGCCGCTGTGGAACGCCGTGAGCCGGCGCGTGCCCGCGCTATCTCGTAAACGTGCTCGAGATGACCGCTGTCGTTCCGTTCGTGTAGGTGACCCGAGCAGCGATCCGGTGGGTGCCGGGGGTCAAGGTGCCGACGTTGAACAGGACCGCCCGCCCGTTGCTGGCCGTCCCGTTGAAGTCGAACTGGGCAGCGGAGTCGATTGACCGCGGTGCCACCGTGAGGTTGGTCTTGTCCAACCAGAAGGCAACGGACTTCACCGAAGTCGACGGTGCGACGAAGATGGCGACCGACCCGGTGAGCGTGCGCCCGTTGAGATCGACAGGGTTGCTGCGAGTTGCAGTCGTGCTGACCTGGAGCCGCTGCGTCACCACCGGCGCAGGGTTGTTGACGGTGAACGAAACTGTCCGGCGTTCGACGGAGCCGTTCAACCGGAACAGCTCGACGGTCACCGTGTGTGTTCCGTTGAGCAGCAGTCGCGTGTCGAAAAGTTTGGCCGTGCCGTTCAGCGCCGTTCCATTGAGGTCATACGGGCTGAGGAGCTGCGCCCAGTACGGAACGCTGGTTCGATTGGGATCGTCGATGTAGAACCCCACGATCGCGACACGACTCGAACCCGTACCCGGCACTGGAGTGGCGAACACAGCGATGTTGCCCGAAACCGTCGAACCTGCCAGATCGATCGCGCCAGTGCGGTTGGCGTTGGTACTGACCGACAAACCAATCTGGGAGACGGTCAATGTCGTGGTCGACGTCTGCGACCAATTGCCTGCCAAGTCGAGAGCTCGAATCCCGACGGTGTATGTGCCCACCGGCAAGCTGGCGCCGAAGGTCGCCGAGGCGGAACCGGCAGCGAGCGTTGCCGTGGTCGCCAAGCCGACGCCGGGATCGGCGCCGACGAAGTATTCGACACGAGAGACGCCGGACGTATCAACAACCGACGCCGTCAGCGTCGTGCTGCCACCCACCACCAACGACGCGGGCGTCAGTTGCAACGCAGTCAGTGCCGGCGCAGTGGTATCGAGCGTGACCACGGTGCTGGGTGCCGTGCTTGGCGCGAACGTCGACGGCGTACCGAGGAACTCTGCGGAGACCGTGTAGGTGCCATCTGGCAACGACCCCGTCTGCAACTGCGCCCGTCCCTGTGGATCGGTGGCCGCCGTGACCAGTGTGCTGACCGCACCCGTCACCGTGATGAACACGGTCTGCTGTGGAAGGGCAATGCTGGGCGTGGCTCGAGACAACGTGACGCTGACCGTCTTGGCCGGGCCCGCGGCAACGGCCAACGTGGTCGGGACCTTCGTGATGCTGAAGGGCCGTGCGTCCGACGAACCTTGATATGTGGTATCGCCGGCGTACGAGGCCGAAAGGGTGTAGTTACCGACGGCATCCTGCAAGGGCAGTCTCGCCGCGGCTCGGCCAACACTGTCGCTGATGGCCGTGGCAGACACACTGCCGAGGGAGAACGTGACGGCACTGCCCGAAGGGGCCCCGACCAATGTCGCCGCTACGTCGAGCCTCGTTCCGGAGATGCCGTCCGCCGCAGTCGGGTCGAGCGCGATGGAGGTCACTTCCGTCGCCGGAGGGGTCGGAACGCCGACGGGTACGCCCGGCGTGTAGCCGGCGCCCAGGTTGTTGTCGACACCGACCAGGCCAACGCCGTTCACCGCCTGCACGAGGTAACGGACATCGGCAACTTCTTGTCCGATCGGCAGTGGGAAGGTTCCGGTCCACAGTGTCGAGTCGACGGGATCCTGGACGAGGTCTACCGACTGCCACGCGCCGTGCAGCGGGGCGGA
>JANOJI010000057.1:0-2225 GCA_031408175.1 Ilumatobacteraceae bacterium | reverse complement strand
CAAGTATGCCCATTTGTACGGTTTTCGGGATGGCAATATGAAGAATTTTAGAAGATTTTCGGTAACGTTTGCATTAGTGCGAAGAGGCTCAGCTTGTCACTGATTTGTCGAGGCGTATGTCAACCTCCGACTGCGACCTCGCAACCGATGAAGGCCAAACCAAGGGCCTGCTGCAGTTCTTCGCTGGCCTCGCCGTTGATGGCTTGGTTCAGCTCGTCTCCCGTCACCTCGTCGACGAGGGCCGACACGATGCACGAACGCTCGTCGTCGGTCAGCGTGGTGCTGGTGCCGAGCTCGTAGAAGTCGAGGAACTTGTTGATCGCTTCCTCGCCTTCGCCAAGATCGATACCGGCGGCGGAACTGACGTCGGGGATGATCGTGTCGTCTACGGGCGCCGTGTCGACTGTCGTGTCGTCGGTCTCAATGCCACACTTGTCGCTGAGGTAGGCGTCGAGCTCGTCGCCGGGCTCCTCGAGAGACTCGTCGGCGAGCAACTCCTTACCCTCGTCGCTGGCAGCCACCTTGACGAAGTCGTAGTCGTTCTCTGCCAACAGGTCTTCGAGCTTCTCCTCGTTGGTCACCAACGTCTTCACCGTGTCGGCGATGTCTTTCGGAGCCTTGGCCGATGCAGCGGTGAGCGAATCGATTGCCGCGCCGAGTTCGAGCTTGACAGCTGCCGGGTCGCTGAGATCGACGTTGTCCAACGCATCGTTGTCGTCCTTGGCGATCTGGGCGAGCTTGCAGAAGGCGTCGCCTTCTGTCGCCGTCGCGGCCACTTCATCGCTGCTGCCGCATGCGGCGAACGACAGTGCGGCAACGGATAGCAGGACGAGTCGCTTCATGATCTTCAGCCTTCCCTATTCGCCGCGGACGCGCTTGACGATGTCGCTGGCGATGTTGGGCGGCACCTCCATGTACTGCGCAAACTGCATGGTGTACGTGGCTCGGCCCTGCGTACGCGAGCGTAGGTCGGTGGAGTAGCCAAACATCTCCGAAAGCGGCACCTGGGCCTTGATGACCTGGGTGTTGCCGCGGGCTTCCATGCCCTCGATCCGGCCTCGACGACTCGACAGGTCTCCCATGACGTCACCCATGTAGTCCTCGGGCGTGACGACTTCGATGCCCATGATCGGCTCCAACAACACCGGCTTGGCCATCTCGGCAGCCTTCTTGAATGCCATCTGGCCGGCGATCTTGAACGCCATTTCCGAGGAGTCGACGTCGTGGTACTGCCCGTCGACCAGGGTCGCTTTGACATCGACGGTCGGATAGCCGGCGAGCACACCGGAGTCGAGCGCCTGCTGCATGCCCTGGTTGGTCGGGTTGATGTACTCGCGAGGGATCTTGCCACCGCTGATCTTGTCGACGAACTCGTAGCCCTTGCCCGGGTTCGGTTCGAGGGTGATCTTGACGACTGCGAACTGCCCGGAGCCACCCGACTGCTTGATGTGGCGATACTCGACCGACTCCACGATCTTGGTGATCGTTTCGCGGTACGCCACCTGCGGCTTGCCAACAGTGGCGACCACGCCGAACTCGCGCTGCATGCGGTCGACGAGAATCTCGAGGTGCAATTCGCCCATGCCGGAGATCACGGTCTGGCCGGTCTCTTCGTCGGTGCGCACGCGGAACGTAGGATCCTCGTCGCTGAGCGACTTGAGGGCCTTGCCCAGCTTGTCCTGGTCGTCCTTGGTCTTGGGCTCGATGGCCACGTGAATGACCGGCTCGGGGAAGATCATTCGCTCGAGGATGATGGCGTTGCTGCGATCGCACAGTGTGTCGCCGGTGGTGGTGTCCTTGAAGCCGAGACCGGCAACGATGTCGCCGGCCATGGCCACGTCGAGGTCTTCGCGCTGGTTGGCGTGCATCAGCAGGATGCGGCCGAGTCGCTCGCGGCGTTCCTTGGTGGAGTTGTAGACCTCGTCGCCCTTGTTGATCTGGCCGCTGTACACACGGAAGTAGGTCAGTTTGCCGAACGGGTCAGCGACGATCTTGAACGCAAGCGCGGCGAACGGCTCGTCGATCGATGGCTTGCGGTACAGGATCTCTTCTTCGTGGTTCGGCTTGGTGCCCGACGTCGGTGGGATGTCGAGCGGGCTCGGCAAGAAGTCGATGACCGCATCGAGCATCGGCTGGACGCCCTTGTTCTTGAACGCCGAACCGCACAGGATCGGTACGAAGTCGAAGGCCAGCGTGCCAGCTCGCAGCGCCACCTTGACCTCATC
>JANOJI010000518.1:0-7397 GCA_031408175.1 Ilumatobacteraceae bacterium | reverse complement strand
GAGGTCTCCGTGCTGTCGATCAGGATGTCGCACTGCAGCGTTGACGGATCGCCGAGTACACCGCGGTGGAGGAACGAGGCATGGCTCAGATCGAGCAGGTTGTCGATCACGAGTTGGTAGTCGACGTCCATCTCCAACCAGTCGCGCTTGGAGAGCACGCCAGGGGCACCCGGATCGAGGTACGAGAAGTCGGGGATGAGATCGGGATCGGCCGCGTCGGTCCCCATCCAGATCCAGAGCATCGTGTGCCGCTCGACAACGGGATAGGCACGTACTGCCAGCGTCGCCGGAATTCGTCCCGAGCCATGGGGATTGAGGACGCAGGCGCCGTCGGTGCCGAAGCGCAAACCGTGATACGGACACTCGACCGACTTGGCGCCGTCGCACAACTGACCCATGCTCAACGGGATGAAGCGATGGGCGCACCGATCTTCCAGCGCCACGGCGTCGCCTTCGGGGCCACGGAAGAACACGATCGGCTGCTCGCAGATCGTGCGGCTCTGGAGCGCACCCTCGGCAAGATCCTCGGCCCACAACGCGGCATACCACAGGTTCGTCGCATAAGTCATGGGACGGATTATGAACCTACATTACCTGGTCAACCACTATGACGTTCTCCTGTGACGAACTCTGGCACGGAAACCGATAGCCGAACCACACCAGCGGGCCGGTTGTGTAGATCCGTCGCCGTCCGTAGCGATCGGCCAGTCGGCCGGAGGCCAGCAGCACGGCGGCGAACACGATGCTGTATGCCGACCACACCCACGACACCGCCGACGCCGAACTACGAAACTCCTTCGACAACGTGTCGCGCGCGACATTGACGATGGTGGTGTCGAGGACCGTCATCGACGCGCCGATCACCGTGACCGCCAGTACCTTGGCGCCCCGCGACATCCCGCGCACCCGACCCGAAGGTGAACGGACGATGAACGACATCGAACGAAGCTACACGGAGGAAGCGGTCAGCTTCCGAGCGGTGTTCCGCTCTGGCGAACATCGATCTAGGGTGTCGGCCGATGACAGCAAAAATGCCGGTCCCGGCCAAGCCCGCGCTGCGCTCCGTGACGATCGCCCTCGACATCCTCGACGCGTTCTTCGCCGACACCGAGATCGGGCTCAGTGAGCTGGCCAGGCGGGTTGGCGTCACGAAGAGCACGATGCATCGCACGTGCGGAGTGTTGGTGGATCGCGGGACGTTGGAGAGGACGCTGAGTGGCAAGTATCGGCTCGGGGTCCACCTCCTCGAGTACGGGCAACTGGTGACCCGCCGTTCGGCTCTGCGCACACAGGCCTTTCCGTTGCTCGTAGAACTTCGCAACGCCATCGGCGAAACTGTGCAACTCGGAGTCCCGTCCGGCGGCGACGTGCTCTACTTCGAACGAGTAGAAGGACTCGGCGCTCTGCGCTTCAGCATTGAGGCGGTCAGGCGATCGCCTGTCCATCGTTCCAGCGCAGGAAAGGCAATCGCCGCGTTTCGACCAGAGGTCGCCGCAGCACGGATCAAGGCCGGGATGACGCCCTTTACGGGTCATACGATCGTCATCCCGCAGATGTTTGTCGAAGAGCTCGCCAGAATCCGCGAGCGCGGATATGCGATCAGCATCGATGAAAGTGAGATCGGGCTGTCGTCGATCGGTGTGCCGATTCGCAACCAGCCCGACGGCGAGGTGATCGCCGCGATCTCGACGGCAGGACCGACGGGACGTCTGCTCGGCGATCACGAATCCCATCACGTCCGGCTGATGCTCGACGCCGGCCGTCAGCTCACCAACTCCCTTGCCGCGGGCGCGTACACGCTCCCCCGCCAACGCCGTGCTGCGAAGTAGTCGCGCCTACGCTCATCGTCATGCGTGCCGCCGTACTGTGCGACGATTCCGACCAGCTCGACATTGCAGTTGTTGAGCACGATGAACCCATCGGCCGCGAGATCCTCATGCGCACCGTTGCGGCCGGGCTGTGTCACAGCGACTATCACTACCTCGACGGCACGCTGTACCGTCCCCGCCCGGTCATCCTCGGCCACGAGGGCGCCGGAGTTGTCGAAGCTGTTGGCCCCGACGTGCGCGACATTCAGGTCGGCGATCATGTGGTGACCTGCCTCGTGATGGGCTGCGGTGAGTGCATCCGCTGTGTGGCAGGCGAGCCAACGTCATGTCTGCACCCGCAGGTGACGAAGCGACCATCCGGCCACAAGCCACGATTGACCCTCGACGGCGTCAGCGTCGGACAGATGGCCAATGTCGGCTCGTTGGCCGACCACATCCTGCTGGACGAACGAGCTGTCACGACCGTCAACCCCGACATCCCCATGGAGCTGGCCTGCATCCTCGGCTGCGCCGTTGTGACGGGCCTGGGTGCAGCGCTCAACACCGCCAACGTGCAACCAGGCGAATCGGTTGCCGTGATCGGCTGTGGCGGCGTCGGACTGAACGTCATCCAAGGAGCGCGGCTGGCCGGCGCGGGTCACATCATCGCCATCGATGCCAACGCTGCCAAGCTCGAGCGCGCCCGGCAACTGGGTGCGACCGCCACAGTCGATGCCTCGTCCGTCGACGCGATCGCCGCAGTTCGAGACATCACCGGCCCCGGTGCTGATCACGTCTTCGAGGTCGTCGGTCGACCGGCGTTGGTCCGTCAGGCCTTCGAGATGGCCGCGCCCGGCCGCGCCGCATACCTGGTGGGCATTCAATCCGACGACGCAGAATTGTCGCTGCCGGTCACGGGGTTCCGGCGTGGCAAGCGGATGGTCGGCGTGTTCATGGGTGACACCAATCCACGCGTCGACATTCCTCGGTACGCAGACCTCTGGCGATCTGGCCAACTCGATCTCAGTGGCATGATCTCGCACACCCTGCCGCTCGAAGACGTCAATCGTGGATTCGCCATGATGATTTCCGGCGAGTCGGCTCGCACCGTCATCAAGTTCTAGCCCGACCAGTAGCGAGGGAGCCGCCATGGCAGAGTCCGATGTGATACCGATGAACGTGCTGTCGCTGAGCGCGGCTCAACGGGTGGCCGATGCGGCCGTTTCCTCAGCACGAGCACACGGCGTTGCTGCATGTATCGCCGTCAGCGATCCGTCAGGCGAACCAATTGTCACAGTGCGGATGGATGGCGCGCCGAGGCTCTCGGCCGAGATCGCTCGCAACAAGGCATACACCGTCGCCTCGTTCAACGGACTGCCGACTCACGTGTGGTGGCCGGCGATCGCCGAGGATCCGGCGCTGGTGCACGGCCTCACGCATACGCCTCGCCTCGTTGTGTTCGGCGGCGGAGTTCCGGTGCGAATCGATGGAGCGCTCGTCGGTGCCGTCGGCGTCTCGGGCGGCTCGTCCGAGCAGGATCGGGCGATCGCCGAGGCCGCGGTCGAGACGTTGAGCGACTCGTGACGACTCACCTTCGGCAAGTCTGGGATCGCGGTGAGACGGCGCTCGGTGCGTTCTTGTTCTTCCGTGAGCCATTGATAGCCGAGGCGGCCGCGTTGGTCGGCTACGACTACGTCTGCGTCGACATGCAGCACGGCCTGCAGAGCTTCGAGCACACGGTCACCATGCTCTACGCCATGGCGCGCACTGAGACGACACCCATCGTGCGCGTGCCATGGAACGAGCCGAGCATCATCGGCAGGGTGCTCGACGCCGGGGCCTATGGAGTGATCGTGCCGATGGTCAACACCGCCGACGAAGCACGCGCCGCAGTTTCAGCGTGCCGGTACGCACCGATCGGCAGCCGCAGCATGGGTCCTGTCGGCGTGTCAGCCCGTGCCGGCCGCGAGGGCTACTTCTCGACGGCCAACGACAACGTGTTGTGCATCCCCATGATCGAGACGAGGGAGGCCGTCGAGAACGTTGACGAGATCGCCGCTGTGCCGGGGATCGACGCGTTGTACATCGGCCCCGCCGACCTGTCGATCACCTACGGATTGGCACCCAAGCCCGATCAGGACGATGTCGAGTGGAACGAGGCGCTCGAGCACGTGAAGACCGCGTGCGAACGCAACGGTGTGATCCCCGCAATCCACGCCGAGGCCGGCCTCGCCGAGAAGCGACGCTCCGCCGGATGGCGAATGATCACCGTCGGCTTCGACCTCGGCAATGTGATGACCGGCCTTCGCACCCAACTGAAGGAAGCCCGCGGCACCTGAGCCCTGTTGGGCGCGATTTCGGTACTGTCACTTCTCACACCGCGCCCGACCAGGCCTTATGGGCGCGTTTTCGGTACCAGCAGTACCGGTTTCGCGCCCAACGGGGCTGGCGCGTCGCCTAGACGCGGTCGAGGACGATGTCGAAGTTCGTCGCCAGTTCGCCGGTGTCGTCGGGCTTGAACTCGCGAGTGAGACTGCGTTGCACACCGAACACGGCGTCGCCATCGAGGAAGTCGCTCTCCACGTCGAAGACGTGGGTGATGAGATCTTTGTATTCGGGGTGGCGAGCCCAGACGTGCAGGTGCCCGGGCCGCCACCAGTTGCGGCCGTTCTTCTTCAGCAGATCGCCGGCCGGACCATCGCTGGGAATGGGATACGGCACCGGGCGGATGCTGCGGATCTCGAATGATCCGTCGGCCTGGGAGTGATAGATGCCACGAAGGTTGAACTCACTCTGAATGCCGGGCTGCTGCACGGCGTAGAACATGTTGCTGGCGTTCTGCCAGCAGTCGAGCACCACACCTTCGACCGGCTTGCCGTCGACATCGGTGATCGTGCCGCGCACTACGACGCGATCACCGTCGTCAGGATCGTCGAGCATCGACTCTCCAAATGCGCGATCAGGAGCGCCGGCCGCGTGGAAAGGACCCAGCACCGTGTTGTCGGTGAGGCTCGACGCACTGGCGTCGTACGCCATCATCTCGACCAGTGTGGAGACACCCGTGGTATCGGAGAGCAGGATGAACTCTTGGCGCACGTTGTCGCTGATTTTTCCGCACTGGGTAAGGAACATGATGCCTGAAAACCACTCTTCGCGGGTCAGGTTGACGTCGCGGGCGAAAGCGTGCAGATGGCGAATTGCCGCGGTCGTCACTTCCTTCAAGCGCTGGTTCGGCGAGTTGTCGTAACGCGACAGGACCTCGGCCAACAGTTCATCCAGCGCGCCTTCTTTGGCCATCGTGTGCCCCCAGGGAGATTGACGAATCGTGCGACGCGTTGCTATCACACGACGCCGCGCGGCGACCAGATGAACGTTCCTCGCAGCAGAACGACCGACTGTCCTTCGCTCCCGAACTATCGTTACAATCCGTTGCACATCACGCTAGGGGGTAGCAAACATGGCACAGCAGAGCGACGGCCCCGTCCGGCCATCCAGTGGTGCGTACATCCAGCACTTGGTGCTACGCGTGCGCGATCTCGAAAAAGCCCACGACTTCTACACGCGCATCCTCGGCTTCGAGCAGTGTGCAGAACTCGAACGCGACAAGTACCCGGACTTCAAGATGCGCTTCTACCGCGGCAGCGCCGAGCGGCACCACGATCTGGCGTTGGCTGAACTGCAAGACCCCGCCAGCGCTCCCCCGCCCGAGACGCCGTGGCAGATGTTCGGCTCGACCCCCGGTGTCGATCACATCGCGGTGTGTTACCCCAGCCGCGAGTCGTGGCTCGAGCAGATCGCCTACATGAAATCGCAAGGCGTCGAGTTCCGCATCCGCGGCAACCATGGCATGACCCACAGCGCATATGTGGAGGATCCCGACGGCAACGGCATCGAATGCCTGTACAACCTCCCCGACGAGGTGTGGTCGGGCGACGTCAACGCAGCGCTGAACCACTTCGAAGTGTTGCCGCTCGACGGACCAGAGGCGCTCGCCGACGACACCAACTACGTCGCCTTCGCTCCGGCCAGCAACTAGGCCAGCATCGAGTCGACCAGAGCGCACGCCGCGTCCCGGTCGGAGTACAGCAGGGTGTGATGCGTTCGACTGGTCTTCGCCGATCCCAAGTAGTTGCGCTCGTACAGCTCGTTGCGTGAGGCGAGCCCGGAGCCGATGAAGTCCCACGCCAGCCGATAGATGCTCGCCCGCCGCTCGGCGCCCATGTCGTTGGCACCGTGGACGAACTCGTCGAGCAACGGACGCAACCTGGCGTCCCTGAACATCGCTTGGCTAGGGGTCGCCAACAGGTTGTGGCTACCGATCAACATCAGGATCTCGCGCACTCTCGGATACCACACCGCCAGCAGCGAACGCATGGGGTGCAACGGACGACCGTCGGGGAAGATGACGCCATCCCCGCGGTCGTAGGCGTGCTCCTCCGACAGCAGGATCGAGCTGCGGGTCACCTCGGCATAGCTCGACAACTCCCCTAACATCTCCACTGTCGACGGAGAGTTGTCGTTGACAGCTTCAGCCATGCGCAGCGCGAGCCCGTAGGCAAACTCCAACTTGGTCAACGCCCGAATCGTGGTTTGCTGCATGATGTTTGCCCACCAAGCCGTCGGACCCATCACCGAGTTGTACACATCGATGTCGCCGTTGATGAAGACCCGCTCGTGAGGAACCTCGACATCGTCGAAGATGGTGTACGCGTCTTGCTCGTCGAACCTCGATGACAGCGGATGGTCGAACGAGTTCGACCCGACTGTTGCTGCGCTGTCGCGGCAAAGGAAGATCAGTCCTGGTGTGTCCATCGGCAGGGCGAAGCTCAGCGCATAGGAGCTCGGCGCGTCGGCGGGCAACGGAAGACCTGGATAGATGGCCGTCTCATCCGCAAACGGGGCCAATGTGGCCAGAATGCGCGCGCCGCGCACGATGATGCCGGTCGAGGTCTCGCCGACCTTGTGCAAGGGAACCGGATTGGTGGCAAACGACTGGTCCTTCACACGATCGATCGTCGGGTGCACGATCGTGTGCGTCAGCGACAGATCCTCCCGGGCGATCATGTTGTGGTAGTTGACGAGGTTGTCGTGGCCTTCCACGTTCTTGCCCTCTGGGCCGAGCCATGCGCTGCGCTCCCCTGCAAATCCAGCGAACGTCACGTTCATGTAGTCGGGGGTCCGACCCATGAGCCCGACGCTCGATTCGGCGATGCGTCGCAGACCGCGATGGCGACGCTTCAGATCGTCGATCGAGCGCGGGATCATGTGGCTGACGTTGATCGCCTCGCCGGTCTCCGGATCGGGCATCAAGCACTCGTCGGCAAACTCCTGTTGAATGTCGAAGACCCTCGCCAAGCTGTGCGCAGCACCCTCCAACTGAGGGTGGGTTGTGACATCGTCGACGCGTTCGTCCCCGAGCCACACTTCTCGGTTGCGAGCGCGTAGTCCCTTCAGAAACTGCTCCCCAGATCGAGCCGGCATGTGTACCCCCAGGACAAGTCGTTCCAACGCACCTAGACGGCGCCGCGGCCTACGATCGTGTCGATGGCCACCTCCGCCCCACCCGACATCGTTCGATCGGCGTACGCC
>JANOJI010000025.1:0-6889 GCA_031408175.1 Ilumatobacteraceae bacterium | reverse complement strand
CATGACCTCGCCGAACACCACGGCCGCCATAGCGACCTGCGGGCCGGCAATGCGGCGCAGCATCCACGTATGGCCACCGCCAGGATGCAGGCCGATCTGCAAGAAGCGAGTATCGAACTTGGCGCGGCGAGCAGCCAGGCGGACATCGCAGCCGAGCGCGAGGTTCATCCCGGCGCCGACCGCGGCGCCATTCACAGCCGCCAGCGTCGGCAACGGACTCCGGGCGATTCGCAGGAACCCCTCATAGATAGCACCAAGACTGGTTTCGCCGGCTTCGGCAAGGTTGCCGAGATTGGCGCCGGCGCAAAAGGCAGGCGCGGCACCGGTCACCACGATGGCGCCGATGGATTCGTCGCCCTCGATCTCGTCCATCGCGGCGATGATCTCGGCAACCATCTCCGACGTCAGCGTGTTTCGTTCTGCGGGATTGTTGAGGGTCAAGGTGGCGACACCTTCGGAACGCGAAACGACGACGAGTGACATACCGGTCACAGTAGTTCTGGCACCGTGGCGAGGGCACGGTAGCGTCAGCGCCTGATGCTCGACCACGTGTTCACCGACGCCATCAGCGCGCTCCGCGACGCGTTCGAGGCGGCCTTCCTCGAGCGACAGGCCTTCGACGAGCACTTCCAGGTCGACGTGCTGTTGGGTGACTTGTCGTGGGAGACGTCGTACGGACTGCCTGGCGAAGGGCAACCGCCACGAGTCGTTGCTCACATCAACTTCGATTGGCCAAGTTGGAGCCAGACCGCGTACCGCAGCTGGTGCGTCGACGAGGTGCTCGAACGGCAACCGGCAATCGAAATGGAGATCGTCTTTCGGGTGCAGCGACTGATCGCCCAGCCCGATCCGTCGGTGGTGAAGCCGGCCATGCCCGAGACCAGCCCACTGATCGGCAACGAGCGGCTGGAGCGTGCCGGGTTGACCGTGGAGATCGGTCATCTCGATGGTGTCGAGGGCGACCCGGAATACGCCATCGAGGTGACGTATGAGGGCATGTACGAACTCGCCGAGGAGACCCTCGCCGATGGCGCGAGCACATTGCTCGACGAACACCTCGGTGCGTTGGGCGGCTGGATCTCGGCCACGCTCGTACGGCTCGGCGACCTCAAGCTCGGTTTCCGACCCGCCGACGATGACGCCAGTCTCTAGCCCGCACCCAACCACCCAACCACCCAACCGAGTGTTTCCCGCCCGCCGATCCCCATCGGAGTGTCTGCAGCCCGCCCGGGGTGCAAAGAAACACTCGGATGGTGGGACTACAGGGCGGCGCCGCGCGCTCGGAGGTCGGCACGGATGGCCTCAGCGATGTCGAGGGCGAGGATCTCGGCACCGGTTTCGTTGAGGTGGAAGCCGTCCTCAGCGCGCACATCCTTGAACTCGTTGTCACGCGGGTCCTGCACGACCTCGGCGAATCCGCCGCTGAGTCCCGAGAACCGCTTCCACGTGTCGATGAACACGACCTTCGACCGCTTGGCAGCCTCGGCCAGGACAACCTCGTTCTGCACCTGCAATCGAGCGGTGACTTCGGGGTTGTCGTCGTTGGGGATGCCGACCCAGATCAGCGTGCGATTGTCGCCGCCCAGGTAGTCCATCGCCGCGCCAACCCGCCTGCCGTACTCGGCACGCCAATCGGCGTCATCGGCTGCTCCGCCCGGTGTGTGCTCGACGGCCCACGTCTTGTCGAGATTGCGTAGTCCCTGGGCATCGTTGCCACCGAACGTGACCACGACCAGGTCCGGATTCACCGCCGGAATCTGCCGAGCGAAATGTGCCGGCCAATCGAAGAAATCAGGCCGGCTGAGGCCCGATGACACCTTGTAATCGAGGGTTGTCGTGACCATGCCTGTCTGCTCCAGCAGCCTCTCGAGATACGGGCCAAAGGTGCCCGCGTCGCTGTCGCCGGCCACGTACAACTCCGCCGGATCCGCCGACGACGGCACCGTGCGCTCCTTTGGCTTCAGCTCGGTCGTCGTCGTCGAGGAGGTGGATGTCGACGGCGGCGTCAACGGAGTGACGCCGTCACTGACGACCAGCGAGGTGCTCGGGGCAGTCGGTGCCGCTTGCGTCGAGCTGCTGGGTCCGCCGAACACCGATGAAACAATCGTGTACACCAGGAACAGCACGGAAGCTGCGGCAACCCCCGCCACGACCCGCCGCGCGGCATAGACACGATCTGGCAGGCGCTGGCGCGGTGGTTGTACAGGGGCGAGGTACATCGTCTACCGCCGGCGATTCTATGGTGTGATGCCCCAGGAACGAGGCTCTCCGGACGGAGGTAGGATGCCTACTGGAAATTCCATTCCAAAACAACCAATACTCCTAGGGGGAGAAAAATGCGCAATACCAAGCGATTCACATCGCTGGCAGCCGTTGCCATGCTGGGCCTTTTTGCCGCAGCGTGTGGCGACGACGAGTCGGAATCATCCGCCACCGACGCACCAGCCTCGGGTGACACCACCGCGGCTGCAACAACCACGGCTGCACCAGCGGCCGAAGGTCCCAAGGTCGGCCTGGTGTTCGACATCGGCGGTCGCGGAGACCAGTCGTTCAACGACTCAGCTGCAGCAGGTATCGAACGCGCTCAGAGCGAACTCGGCATCACCTTCACTGAAGCATCGCCCAACGACGACGGATCGAACCGTAAGGAGTTGCTCGACCTCGCAGCAGAATCGAGCGACATCGTCATCGCAGTTGGCTTCCTGTTCGAAGCCGATGCTGCTGCTGTTGGTAAAGCCAACCCCGACAAGACGTTCGGCGTCATTGACTCTGGCATGCTCGACTTCACGGCCGACCCTGTCGCACCGTACGGCGACAACATCGCCGGCCTGGTATTCGCCGAAGAGCAGGGCTCGTTCCTGGTCGGTGCCGCCGCTGCGCTGAAGAGCACCAGCGGTCAGCTCGGCTTCATCGGTGGCGTCAAGGGCGTCGGCGGTTTGATCGAGAAGTTCGAGGCCGGCTTCATGGCCGGTGCAAAGGCTGTGAACCCCGACATCAAGATCGTGTCGCAATACCTCACCGAAGCCCCTGATTTCGACGGCTTCAACGCTCCCGACCAGGCCCGCGACGTCGCCACGGCGATGTACGACGGCGGCGCCGACGTGATCTACCACGCTGCTGGCGGATCCGGTGCCGGCCTGTTCGAGGCCGCAAAGGCCTCGAGCGACGCCAGCGGCACGAAGGTATGGGCAATCGGTGTCGACAGCGACCAGTACAACACCGCCGACGCCGCCGTGAAGGACTTCATCCTCACCTCCATGATCAAGCGCGTCGACGTCGCCGTGTTCGAGATCATCAAGGCTCAAATGGATGGCGCCGTCAAGGGTGGCCCGACCGTCTACGACCTCTCGGTCGACGGCGTGGGCTACTCCACCACTGGCGGCTTCGTCGACGACATCGCTGACAAGCTTGACGCCTACAAGGCGCAGATCATCAGCGGCGAAATCGTCGTGCCAACCGATCCGGCTTTGGCCTGATCGGGTCTGTTTGATCCACTGCATCTGAAGTAACGCACACGAGCGGGACCGGGCTACAGTCCGGTCCCGCTTCCGCGTTTTTTGGAGGGCACTTGGCACGAGCAATCGAATTGGTCGGCATCACGAAGCGCTTCCCCGGCGTCGTGGCCAACGACAAGGTCGATCTCGCCGTCGAAGAAGGCGAGATTCACGCCATCTGCGGCGAGAACGGCGCCGGCAAGTCGACGTTGATGAAGATCCTCTACGGCATGTATGCGCCCGATGAAGGCGTGATGAAGGTGTTCGGCAACGAGGTGCACTTCACCACGCCGACCGACGCGATCGGCCTCGGCATCGGCATGGTGCACCAGCACTTCATGCTCGCCGAGCAACTCACCGTGCTGGAGAGTGTGATCCTGGGCAGCGAGCCGACACTGACCGGTGGCCGCATCGATTTCGCCACCGCCAAGGCCCACCTCAAAGAGGTCAGCCAGGCGTACGGGCTCGACGTCAACCCCGACGAACTGATCGAGACCCTCGAGGTCGGCGAACGCCAGCGAGTCGAGATCATCAAGGTGCTGTATCGCGGCGCGAGGATCCTGATCCTCGACGAACCGACGGCGGTGTTGGTGCCCCAAGAGGTCGAGGCATTGTTCCAGAACATCCGCGAGCTGAAGGCCCGTGGATCTACCGTGCTGTTCATCGACCACAAGCTCGACGAGGTGCTGGCCATCGCCGACACGATCACCGTGCTGCGACAGGGCCGTTCGGTGGCCACCGTCAAAACGGCCGACGTCACCGCGCACGACCTGGCCGAGCTGATGGTCGGCTCCGAGTTGCCTACTCCCGCCACCACCGAGTCGACGGTCACCGACAGCGTGGTGTTGCAGGTCACCGATGTCGTCGTAGAGGAAGGCGACCGGGCCGTAGTCAGCAACGTCAGTATCACGGCGCATCGTGGCGAGGTGGTCGGCGTCGCCGGTGTCGAGGGCAACGGCCAATCCGAGTTGGTCGACGCAATCATCGGCACGCGGCATGTGGCATCCGGGTCGATCGCGATGCTCGGCGAAGACATCACGCACGCGTCCGTACGCCATCGCCGCGAGCACGGCCTGGGGTACATCCCCCAGGATCGCCAGCGCGAGGGTCTGCTGCTGTCTGCGCCGCTCTGGGAGAACGCCGCGTTGGGGCATCAGACTCAACCGCCGTTCTCGAAGGGGTTCTGGATGGATCGAGAAGGCATGCGCACCGCCACCGAGCACATCCGCGAGGCGTTCGACGTGCGCACTCCCAACATCGACGTGGCAGCGCACGCACTGTCAGGCGGCAACCAGCAGAAGTTGATCGTCGGACGCGAAATGAGCGCCAACCCGACGATGTTGATCGCCTCGCACCCGACCCGCGGTATCGACGTCGGCGCCCAGGCCGCAGTCTGGGACCAGCTCCGTGCGGCACGCGCCGCAGGACTGGCCACGCTGTTGATCAGCGCCGACCTCGATGAACTGATTGGTCTGTCCGACACCATCGTGGTCATGCTCCGCGGCCGCCTGGTGGCAACCCTTGATCCGGCCACCGTGACACCCCGCGACCTGGGGGCGTACATGACCGGTGCTGCGTTGCAGGAGGGCGCCGCATGAAACCGTTACTGCGCCGCCTAGCCCTGGGTTCTGCCGCGCCACTCATGGCCCTCGTCTTCGCCATCGTTGCCTCGTCGATCGTGTTGTTGATCGCCGGCAGCAACCCGCTCGAGGCCTACGGCGACATGGTCAATCACGCCAGCAAGCTCGAAACCATGGTCGACATCCTCAACCGGGCGACCCCGCTGTTCATCTCGGGTATCGCTGCGGCCATCGGGTTCCGAATGAGGTTGTTCAACATCGGTGTCGAGGGTCAGTACCTGCTCGCTGCGCTCGTCGCCGCTCACGTCGGTGGGCTCATCGATCTGCCGGCACCGCTCCACATCGCCGTGATCCTGCTGGTCGGCATGACCGTCGGGGCGACCTACAGCGGCGTTGCCGGTGTGCTGAAGGTCACCCGCGGCATCAGTGAGGTGATTTCCACGCTCATGCTCAACATTGTCGCCACCTCAGGCTTGATTGTTGCCGGGTTGAAACTGTGGCAGGCAGGCGGAGCCGCCGGCGGCAACGTCACCCGCATCGGGACCGCCGAGATCCCCGACTCGGGCCGCATCCCCGATCTCAACGGCATCGTCGAGATCTTCACTCGCGAGATCGGCCGCGACCGCAGGTTGACCGGCGTGCTGATCGTCGCGATCGCCGTCGGCGTCGGCTACCACGTGCTGCTGAACCGCTCGCGCTTCGGATACGACCTGCGCGCCAGTGGCGGCAACCCCTTCGCCGCGCAAGCCGGCGGTGTGTCGCCGAAACGAATGGTGGTGCTGGCGATGGTCCTGTCGGGCGCAGTGGCTGGGCTGGTGGGCATGACCGAGATCATGAGCAGCGGTCTGTTCCCGGCCAACCCCATTCAAAACCTCGGCTTTGCCGGTATTGCCGTCGCGTTGCTCGGTCGCAACAGTGCGTTCGGTGCGGCTGTCGCCGCGTTGATCTTTGCCTTCCTCGACATTTCCTCCGGCATCTTGCAGAACACCGGCTCGGCGTCGCGCGAGATCGTGCAGATCATGCAGGGTCTCATCATCTTGGCCGCCGTCGTCGCCTATCAGGTCACCCAACGCGTCCGTGACCGAGAAGAAGCGAAGGCCGCATCGGTAGCGCTCACTGGAGCCACGGCATGACGGTTGTGACCTATCTGAAAAACATGCCGGCTTGGGCGCGTTGGGCTCTCTACGCCTTCATCGGTGTCGTCGTGCTCAACATCGTGCAGGGCTTCGACGACACCAGCCTGCTGACGGCAGAAGGTACGACGCGGGCCATGTTGCGCTGGGGCGTGCCGATTTTGTTGGCCGGTCTCGGCGGTCTGTTCGCCGAACGTGCCGGTGTCGTCAACATCGGCCTCGAGGGCATGATGGTGCTCGGAACCTGGTTCGGTGCGTGGGGCGCTCTGCAGTTCGGGGCGTGGTGGGGCCTGCTGTTCGGCGCGCTGGGCGGTGCGATGGGTGGGTTGCTGCACGCGGTCGCCACGGTGCAGTTCGGGGTCGACCACGTGATTTCCGGCGTAGCCATCAACATCCTCGGCCCGGGCATCGCCCGCTTTCTGTCGTCGGAGATCTTCAACGTCAAGTTCAAGGATCAGGGAGGTTCGATCACCCAGTCACCGCGGGTCCCGACGGTCGGGCGATTCACCTTCCCCTTCCTTGCCGGCGGCGATCTGTTCGGCTGGAAAACGCCCGACGTGTTGGGGTGGTTCACCAAGAAGGACTGGTTCTTCGTCTCCGACATCACCGGCGTCGTCCGTGGTCTGGTCAGCAACATGTCGTGGGTCACTGTCTTCTCCCTAGCTCTGCTGCCGTTCACGGC
>JANOJI010000649.1:0-6162 GCA_031408175.1 Ilumatobacteraceae bacterium | reverse complement strand
GGCGAGCCATCGCGCTCGCGCTGGAAGGCTTAACAGCGATCGCAGCAGCGGGCGGCGCCGAGCCGCTGGACTGCTCGGCGCGGCCGCAGCGCCGCGAGATGCCGACGGAGGTGGCAAGCCGGGGCCAGAGTCCGAGGCGGCGAACACACGGGTGGCGACCATCGAGCTCATAGGATCCGATGCCTTCGAGGCAGCGGTCATGAATGGCCGCGACATGCCGCTCGACCAGCTCTCGGCGCGCCAGCAGATGAGCTAGCTCTCGAACTGGACTGCGGCGCGGACCTCGATCCACGGCTTCACAACACCACTGCGGATCTCGTCGTGCCGAGGATGCTTGTCGTAGACACGCCAGTCGTCGACGGTGTCGAATTCGGCAACGATCGCGAAGTCGAAGTTGCCCATGTCCGATGCACCCTCGTCGGTGCCGCACCGGTACGAGCGCACCTCGGGCAGCGTGCCGGCAAACTCCAGAAGTTGGGCCTTGACCGTCTCGACGTGACCGGCAGGAATGCCCGGCTTCCAACGGAACGCAACAACATGAGTGATCATGTCCGCGACCGTAGCGTGCCTCGAAGTAACGTCACGCTCCGACAGGTGGTGAGACCATATGGCCGTCAACAACCGTGACGACGACGAAGCAATCGACGAGTTCCATCTCGACGCGATCGCCGATGCCGACCCGTATCCGTACTGGTACGACGACGCCGACGAGCCCGACAGCAACCCCACGCTGGTGCGCACCGAGACCTGCGACCTGTGCATTGTGGGCGGTGGCTACACCGGGTTGTGGACGGCGATCATCGCCAAGGAGCGCGACCCGTCGCGCGACATCGTGCTGATCGACGCCCACGAGATCGGCTCGGCGGCCAGTGGGCGCAACGGCGGGTTCATGGAGTCGAGCCTGACCCACGGTGTTGCCAACGGCCAGGAACGCTTCCCGCAGGAGCTGCCGCTGCTGGAGGAGCTCGGCCTGCAGAATCTCAACGAGATCGAGGCGGCCATCAAGCGGTACAACATCGACTGCGACTACGAACGGCCGGGCGTGATCGATGTCGCCACCAGCTCACATTCGCCCAGTTACCTCGACGAACTGCACGACGACTACCAACAGCTGCGAACGTTGGGACAGAAGGTCGAATGGCTCGACGGTGAGGCCATGCGGGCTCAGGTCAATTCGGCCACCTACACCGGCGGTCTGTGGCGCAAGGACCGTGCCGCGCTGGTCGACCCGGCCAGGCTCGTGTGGGGTCTGAAGAGTGCCGCGATGTCGCTGGGTGTTCGAATCTACGAAGACACCAAGGCAACGTCGCTCGACAAGGACGGTGTCGGAGTCTTGATCACCACGCCCCTTGGGCGAGTGCGCGCCGGCAAGGTGGCGCTCGCGACCAACGCCTTCAAGCCGATGCTGAAACGCATCGGCCACTACATGGCGCCGGTCTACGACTACTGCATGGTCACCGAGCCATTGTCGAACGCACAGCTCGCCGACATCGGGTGGGGCAACCGCCAAGGCCTCAGCGACATCCCCAACCAGTTCCACTACTACCGCCTGACCGAGGACAACCGCATCCTCTGGGGCGGATACGACGCCATCTACTACTGGCGCGGCAAGATCGATGCCGAGCTCGAAAGCCGGCCCGAGACGTGGGCCAAGCTGAGCAAGCACTTCTTCGAGACGTTCCCTCAGTTGGAGGGTTTGAAGTTCACCCACGCATGGGGCGGTGCGATCGACACCTGCAGTCGATTCTGCGTGTTCTGGGGCCAGGCCATGCAGGGCCGAGTCGCATACGCCCTCGGTTACACCGGCCTCGGAGTCGCCTCCAGCCGCTTCGGCGGCGAGGTGATGGTCGATCTCCTGGACGGCAAGCGCTCACGCGCCACGCAAACCGACTTCGTGAAGGAGCGACCGCTGCCGTTCCCTCCCGAGCCCTTCCGGTTCATCGGCATCCAGACGACCCGCTGGTCACTGAACCGAGAAGATCGCACAGGCAAGCGCAACGCCTGGCTGCGGACCCTCGACCGGATGGGCTTGGGATTCGACAGTTAGTCGGTGGTCAGATTGGAGCCACGACCGGGCTGGGATCGACAACAGGGCTGATCACAGTCGACGTTGCGGCGATCTTTCCTTCTGCCGTCGTGGTGCTGTAGCTGATGGTGTTCAGTGCACCGCCGACGACCGCAACCTGCAAGGGCACCTCGCCCTCGCCGGCAATGCCGAGTAAGGCGACAGGCACCGATACCGTCAGCTGAACAGTCGTGCCGTCGTTGCTGGCCACGGTGACCGAAGTCGGAGCGGCCAAGGCGTTGATCGGATCGACGGTTGGTGGATCCGAGTCATCAGCCTCCCATTCACCATTTTCGGGCATCAGGAAGACGCCGGCGGTGGTGTAGATGTACGACACCGCGCCGGCCTCGTTGCTGACTACCAACCGAGCACCGTCGGGCAATCGGTCCCCGTCGATGGTCAAGGCGACGACGCCATCGATGGTCGCCGTCTGGTTGAAGTGGTAACCACCACCGGTTGCCGCGACGGCCTGCTGCAGCAACGCCGCACCATCCACTGGGGCAAGCGTTGCCCCGACCGCCGTCGTCGTGGGCGCAGTGCTGGGATCGGGCACGATTGTCGGGGCGGCCACGGCCACCGACGTTGTCGTGTTCTCTATTGCCGACCCGACCGCAGGTGAGCTGTCATCGGAACAGGCGCTGAAAACGAGCAGCAGCCCGGCCCCTCCGAAGAGGAGCCGGACTGCCTTGTTGTACTTATCCAACTGTCGTGACGGTCGTGCTGGTGTTGTCGTCGTCCTTGTCGTCGTCGTCGTGACCGCCGCGACCGCGATTGTCGTCGCCGTCGTGGTCGTCATCGTCGTCGTCATCATCGATGGTCGTCGACACGTTGGTGGTCGGATCAGCCGAATCGCAGCGGATGCGCTCCTTGACGTCGATGCGGATCATGCCATCGTCGCTCCTGACCTTGATGCGCACTCGCTCGCCACCGGAGAAGCGGACATCGATCTTGTTGTCGTCGGTGCGAACCTCCGCGGTGTTCGGAGCTGTTGGCGTTGCCGAGACTGCCGAGACGGAACCATCTGTGCCAACCGTGTAGGCAATTGTCGCCGTGGTGTTGTCGCAGAGTAGGCCAGTCCAGGTCTTGGGGCCGGCTGCTTCAGCGGCCAGTACTGCAACACCCTTGAGACGGCTCAATGAAATGCTGAGCTTGGCTTCGGTCTCGCCTTCTTCGTCTTCAACCTTGACCTTGATGGTGAGGGTTCGTGATTGATCACTGACGGGGTCGGTGAACTTGATCGAGACCCGAGCTGACTGCTCGACTTCGTCGTCATCATCGTCGGACGAATACTGGACAGTGCCAACTACAGCAGTGGGATCGCTACTCGTGACACCGGTGATGTCGGGGCCGCCATCGACAGTCGCACCAATGATGAACGCAACGGTCGTGGCCGTGCCGGTGCCGAAAAGATCGCCGCTCCAGCTACCGGGGCCGGAAACCTCGGCCAGCGAGCCGGCGCGAGCGGAAACGCTCTGTCCGCCCTTCTTCGACTTGACGACAACCTTGGCCGTGGAGGTGGGATCGGTGGGATCGGCACTCGTGAAGACGACCTTGCGCGGGCTGAGCTCGTCGGCCACGGTGTTGGTGGTCGGGTCGACAGTGACTTCGGTCAGGGCCCCGCCGGGGCCGGTAGTGATACCGAGCTTCAGCGGTACGCCGAACAACGGCAACTCCACTGTGGTGGGTACGGGGACAACCGCAGCAGATGCCGTTTGTACGACAACCCCACCCATCAGCATGGTGCCCAGCACTGCTGCGGCCACCCCTATCAAGTGTCGCTTCATCTTCGAATTACCTCCGAAATAGTTCGCCGCGCCCGCGTCGGACTCTTAGTTATCTGCAACGGACACGCCCAGCTCAAGGCGAAGGTTTTGGGCTTAAGACGGTCTTGACGGTCAACTCCACAGAGTGACGTAGACGGGAGGGCGAAATTTGGCTGCCGGTACACCACTGTCGGGCCGATACATCGCCTGCATCGCGTCGGGAGTTCGCACGAAGCGACGCAGCCTGTCGGCCGCGCTCGATCGACGCTGCGACTCCAGTGAACTCACGTATAAGAGCAGGTCAACTGGCATACCGGGCGCTCGCACCCTGGTCAGCGCGCCACGATCGACTTCGGCTGCGACCATGTGGTCGATGGCCGGCGCAACCCCGTCGCCTGCGGCCGCAGCCGACCAGGCCGACTTCTCGTTGGCAAACACCCTGATGTGGGATTCGGGGACCCGATGTCTCGCTAAGAGTGAGCCGACATCGCTGTGCGGGTCGGTCCCGGTCGGGTCGACCAACCAGCGCAGGCCAGCGAGGCCTCCACCGTTGATACGCAGGTCAGGATGCCCGACGAGCGTGATCCGGTACCTCATCACCGCCTCGGCGTCGATGCCTGGCAAACGGGGCCCGACCGCGACGTCGGCGAGCCGCTCCTCGATCAAAGCGGCCATCTCCTCGGTGGTTGCCACGCCGAGACTGACCTCGATACCGCCAGCGCGAGCAGTGAACGCCTGGAGGAGGGCCGGCACGATCGACTGCGACAACGTGCTGGTCGTCACCACTCGCAGCAGCTCGGCAGCGCCGTTCGACTGTCTCACGGCGACCTCGGCATCGACGGCAAGGTTCACCATCTGTGAGGCGATCGACACCACGCGACGCCCCGCAGGGGTCAACTCCATGCCGGTTCCGCTGCGCGAGATCAGCGGATCGTCGAGATGTTGGCGCAGCGCCGCCAAGGCCTGCGACACGGCTGGCTCACTGACACCGAGAGCGGCGGCCGCAGCGCGGACCGACCCGAGTCGTGACACCAACACGAATACCTTCAACTGGGCGAGAGTCACCGTCGCGGAACTGTAGGGCCACCGCCAGGCCGTCATCGGGTCGAGATAACCCTTCGGTTAGGACACCGTTGACGGTCGGACCTCCGTCGCCCATGCTCACGGCTGGGGCTAGCACTGGCTGGCCCTGCGCTATTCATCCTGGGGGCCAGTGAGGATCGGGGGATCTCATGCAAATTCCACCGCCGTTCGAGTACGAGCGAGCGACCAGCATCGACCATGCAATTGCATTGCTGGATCGACTTGGGCCCGAGGCCCGACTGGTGGCGGGGGGACACAGCCTTCTGCCGATGATGAAACTCCGTCTCGCCCGACCCGAGCATCTCATCGACATCAACGACCTCGACCTAGCGTATGTCCGCGTCGAGGGCGATGAGATTCGGATCGGGGCCATGACCCGGCACCGAGAGTTGCTCGAGTCGGCTGTCGCCGCCGAGCACTACGCAATCTTCGGCGAGGCCGAGCGTGTGATCGCCGACCCCATCGTGCGAAATCGTGGAACCGTCGGTGGATCGCTCTGCCAGGCGGACCCATCGGAGGACCTCTCAGCGGTGATGTCGGCCCTGGCCGCGACGATCGTGTTGCATTCCAAGAACGGCGAGCGAACAGTGCCGGCGCGTGAGTTCCATCAGGGACCATACGAAACTGCCGCATTACCCGGCGAGATCCTCACCGAGATCCGTGTGCCGATCCGCCACCAAACCGGTAGTGCCTACGAGAAGGTCGAGCGTCGCGCCGGCGACTGGGCCGTCGCCGCTTCGGGTGTGTTCGTCAGCATGAGTGGCGACGTCGTGCTTGATTGTGGCATCGGTCTGACTGCAGTCGGTGTCGAGCATTTCTGCGCACCCGCGGCTGAAGCCGCGTTGCGCGGACAGTCGCCGACCGAAGACAACATTGCGGCCGCAGCACAACTCGCCGCTGACGCCAGCAACCCATCCAGCGATCAACGCGGTCCTGCCGACTACAAGCGGCATCTCGCCAAGGAACTCACTGCACGTGCACTTCGCCGCGCAGTTGCTCGAGCACAGGGAGGCTCATGATGCACGTGACCATCAACGTCAACGGTCAAGATGTCACCCGCGACGTCGAACCGCGCCTGCTCTTGATCCACTTCATTCGAGATCACCTCCAGCTGACCGGCAGCCACTGGGGTTGCGACACCTCCAACTGCGGCGTATGCGTCGTGTGGATGGACGGCGAGCCAGTCAAGTCATGCACCGTGTTGACCGCAATGGCCGACGGCCGCAAGATCCGCACCGTCGAGGATCTCGA
>JANOJI010000631.1:0-5014 GCA_031408175.1 Ilumatobacteraceae bacterium | reverse complement strand
CAGGCGGGCGGGCGGGATGCCGTTGAAGCTGGCGCCGAATGGGTAGAAGCCGGTGAGATCGGCGATCACGTGCGTCGGGGTCTGGGTGTAGACGCAGACGGTGCCGTTGCCCGCGATCTGGGCGGTGACCGCAACCGCACGCGTGACACCGACGTCGTAGTTGAGGTTCGACGAGTTCGGCCGCGGCTCGTCGCAGGGATACACCGTGAGGAATCCGGCTCCGGTTGCCCCGGTGACGGTGACGTTGAGTACCACCGTGCGCGCCCACTCGGGCATGTCGGCGCGGCCGACGACACCCAGTTGCAGCACGCTGTCGGCGGGACGGATCCCGATGCCGTTGAACGCCAAGTCGACGGTGCTCAAGCCCGGTCCGGCGCGTGTTTCGAGGATGCGAACGGGATCGACGGGGATCAGCGTCGAATGACCCGATCCCTCCTGCGTGGCCGGGGCCCGGCTTGTTGGGCTGCCATTCCGGTCGACGACCGAGGTCGCTCCGAAAACCAGTGTGGGGTCGTCGTAGACCGGGTACCCGCCGAAGACCAGGATCTGGTCGCATCCGGCCGCGATCAATGCGTCCATGCCGTTGCGGACGGTGACAGGGGTCGAGGGGATGCCGTGGTGATCGAACTCGTTGACGGCGCACATCAACTTCTCGGCACGCGAGTCGAACTGTTGGGCCAGGCTGACACCGAGATCACCGGTGTACAGGTCGAACGACAGCAGCCGTGCGTTGCCTGGCAGGTCAGCCAGCGCTTCGTCGAGTGACGTCGATAGATGGTTGGTGAACGGTGGCACGAGGGTCGCCGGCTCGACGACGTTGCGCATGACCATCCATCGCGACTTGAGCTGGTTCCACTGCGCGGGGACAGCGGGGTCGAATTCGTCACCCATGTCCCACGCGGCGATGTGCGGTAGCACCGGTTGCCAGAATGCGATCGCGTCGGTGCGTTCTTGGAAGGTGCCCCAGAACCGCTTGTCGTACACGACCGTCTTCATGCCGACGGTTGCGTTGAGCAAAACGAGGCGCATGTAGACGGCGGGGGGCACGTAGCGGTTCGACGTTTCGGCGGGGGTGTAGGGCTCGATGGGGATGTTGCACGGGCCGAACGTGGCGTCGATGCCGCCGGCCAGTGCCATTGCGCGAACGGTCTTCGCCGCGTGCGGCTCGTCGGGGTTCACGCCGCAGAACGCCCAGGTGTCGACGGTCTTCGGCGGCGTCGGCACCGCGGCGTCGGCCGCCATCGCGGGAGCAACCGCCAAGACGACCGCCCACAACGCAACCACGAGCGCGACAGTGCACGAGGATCGTTTGGCCATGACCGAAGAGTCTAGAAGTTGGTGGCGCCGGTGGCACCTCGGAAGGCACCGCCGGGCGCTTTCAGCTACGACCCGCTTCCGTGACCTGGTCGGGCTACGGGCCCGCTGTGCGACGACCGCAGGTCAATTTCGGTGCCAACTGGCACCACGTCCGGTGCCGTCGTTCGCGATGCGACCATCGCCCTTCAGCTCGGAGAGCACGATCCTGATCGTGTTGTCGCTGACGCCAGGGACGCCCTTGCGAATGTCGGCGATCGTGAAGGCGCCTGATGCGTGAAGCAGCACGAAGTCGCGAATTCGGTCCTGCTTCGTTCCGATGGAAGTGCCGGCGGCGATTCTGGTCACTAGCCGCTCGTAGGCGCTGTCGAGCCTGTCGAGTAGGTATCCGGTCCAAGGCCACACACTGTGGTGACCCTCGTCGAACCAGCTGAGGGTCGACTGACCGAGGGTCGTGTAGTAGTCGTCTCTCGTCTCGTAGATGAGGTGTTCGAGGCTGACATAGCGACCGACGCCGTAGCCACCTCGCCGTAGCAGGTATGTCGTAATGAGCCGGGCGACTCGGCCGTTGCCGTCGCTGAACGGATGGATGCAGAGAAAGTCGAGGGTGAACGCCGACATGACGATCAAGGGATGGATTTCATCGCGCTCGAGTGCGCCTCGCGTGCGGTCTACGAGTTCTTCGACGAAGAAGGGTGTCTCGTGGGCAGGTACCGGCACGAATCGTGTCGTGGTCGTACCATCCGGGTGTCGATCGACGACCACGTTGTCTTCGATCTTGAAGTGCCCGCCGCGCCCGTCGGTGAACGAAAACAACAGCCGATGCAGGTGAAGTACCAAGCCCACGGTGAGATCTCCCACCTGGCCTTGGTAGAGGTAGTCGAAAGCCGCGGTGTAGCCGGCGAACTCTGCCTCGCTGCGGTTTCGGAACCGTTGCGCGTCACCGGAGACGAGCCGAGGCACTCGGGCGTCGTCGACGACGACGCCTTCGATTGCATTCGACGCGGTGATCGACTCGATACGGGCCTGGTCGCGGAGTGCCCCCAGGAGCTGTGGCAACTGGTCGGCATGTCCGGCCTCGGCACCGGCCGCTCGATCGATCCGGCGCAGAGTCGCGACGATATTGCCGGGGACCGGATCAAGTGTGCTGGTGCGCTGGAAACTCCTCATAGAACACAACAAACATATCAATACGTGGACATGTTGTGATGTTTACTGTCCAAAATTGGGGAGATTCGGCTCTGTCAGGGCTGCTTGAAGACTGCGTGGGTGCCGACGCGGCGCCACACGACGTGAGGTTGACCCTGGGTGACTTCGTCGCCGTACTCGAAGGTGGCTCTGCCGTCGGGGGCCCAGGTCATCTCGAATATCCCCGTTGCTCCTTGAACGCGCTTGACCCGTAGGCCCTTGCGGAACGTGCGGTTACGTTGCAGATCCTCGACGAACTGCTGCACGGCCGCGAGGAACGCAGCCTGTTGGGCTGGGCTGAGTCGCTCGAAGTCCGCGCGGAACGTCCCCAGCCACGCATAGGTCGGCACCGTCTCTCAGGGTTTCCGGCTACGCCTGGTCGGTTTGGCGATCGAGCGCAGTCCCTCGACCATTGCCTCGCCTGAGCCAAACGTCTCCACGCGACCGGCTTCGCGATCTGCGTCGGCAGCGCTCTCGCCGGCCTGCCAGGTCGGCGTCCAGAACCATGCCTGGGTCGAGTCGATGACCTTTTGCGGCCGCAGGAGGATTCCGTCTGCGGTGATCTCGGCGTCGAGCAGGTCGCCTTCCTCCAGATGTGCCCTGGTGCGGATTTCCTCGGGCAGCGTCAACTGTCCCTTCGCTCGCAGCGTCATTCGTGCCATAGGAAAATCATACTTTCTGAAAGTACGAACATCACACCGATCGGAGAAGGCTTGTATCACCGATTGCTGCGCCCCGCTCCTTTGGTTGACAACCACGCGCCGAAGGAGGGCTCATGCCTCGTACATTCCCCAGCGACTTCGAGATCCGACCGATCCCCGATTGGTGGCCCGAAATCTTCCCCTTCTTCACCCGTTGCACACCACGCGTACTCGTCGTCACCGACGGGCTCAGCTTCGGCAGTGCCGATTTTGGGCTTGCCCGGTTCCTTGCCGAGCTCGCCAAGGCCGTCCCGGCGCCGACCATCACGACGCAGATCCATAACTCCGGTGGTTGGACGTTCGACGCCACCGTCACCACGGCGAAGTACGACCAGATCTGGCTGTTCGGCTCGAGCGGTCCGGCCCTGACCGCCGCCGAGGTGTCGGTGATCGCCACGTTCATGCAAGCCGGCGGCGGCATGTTTGCCACGGGCGATCACCTGCTGCTCGGGAAGGCATTGTGTGGTGATGTGCCACGTGTCCGCAAGATGCGCGACTGGCAGAACGTGCCGATGTCGGTCGACCGCATCGACACCGTCACCAACCCCGGGCCCGACCTGCGCACCCAGTTCGACGATCAGTCCGACGACATTCCTCAACGCATCTTCCCGATGTACTACGGCTCGGGCTCGTCGTGGACGGTTCATCCGCTCCTGCGCAGCCCGCTCGGCGACATCGACGTGCTGCCCGATCATGCACACGAGAGCGAGTGCCTCGTGGGCAGCAAGCTCTTCGAGGACTACACGCTTCACGGGCTCAACTTCGACGAGTTCCCCGACCTCGCCGGCGCGCCGCTGGCCCCCGAGATCGTCGCTTGGTCGGTGTCGGCGGGGCGCTACCTCAACCCGCCGGGGACCATCGTCGGCAAGCCGCCGACGACCCCCAAGTTGTTCGGGGCGATCTCCGCTTGGGACGGCCACCGCGTCGGGCGTGGCCGGGTCGTGTGTGACGCCACGTGGCACCACTTCATCAACATCAACCTCGACGGCACCGGTGCGGTCGCAGCGCCGGGCAACGACCGCAACGGGTTGCGCGACACGGCGCTGAACTTCACCCAGGACTTTCACCAGATCGCGCAGTACTACCGCAACGTCCTCGATTGGCTTGTGCCATGGAACCGTCGCTGGTGCCGTTGGTGGATCGATCTCGTGCTCGAGCGGTACCGGTTCCCGCTGTTCGAGGAGTTCGTGCCGTTGCCCGATCCGCATCCGTGCCCGTGGGACCCGCGCGTTGCACTCGGGGCCGATGTCGATGCTGCGCTCGAGCGAGCGTTCGGTCCAGGTTTCGCCGACCAGCTCGTCACCGCTGCATTGGAGACCGCCGATCTGGGTGAGCTTGCCGAGTACGTGCGGCCACTTGCATCTGATGACGAGCACCTTGGTAAGCGGACACGAACGCTCGTCGATGGTGTCGAGCTGCGTCGCGGGATCATCGGCTCGATCGCCGACGCGCTGCTGCGCGACCTCCCTCCGTCGCCCGAGCAACTTGGCAAGTATCTGGGCGACGACCACGACGACGACGAGATCGCCCGGCGTGTCGGCGACGCAACGCGTGAGGCTTGGGACGCTGCCCGCGAGCACTATCAGGTGACGCTGAAGGCGACCGCGAGGCTGCTCGGATAGGAGTACTCAGCGGGGCAGGTACACGTTTGCCCGATGGTCGATGCGATGGACAACGACGACTCGGCTCTCCTCGATGACTTCGTACACAATGCGGTAGGCGCCTCGGCGTGCCGAACGCATTCCAGCGAGCTCACGTTGCACAGAATGGTGTCGTCAATCCCCGCGCTGACCATTTCAGTCGACGATTGC
>JANOJI010000597.1:0-3542 GCA_031408175.1 Ilumatobacteraceae bacterium | reverse complement strand
CCTGATTCCGGCGATCGAGGTGGCGATGGGCCGCTTCCGTGAGCTGCAGACGAACTCGGGTCAACGCGACAAGCTCGAAGAGCAGCTCGAAAGCCGAAAGGTCATCGACCGGGCCAAAGGAAAGCTGATGGACGACTTCGGCATGAAGGAGTCCGACGCGTTCGCCTACATCCAGCGCACGGCAATGAGCGAGCGTGGCCGGATGCGTTCCGTTGCCGAACGCATCCTCGCCGGCGAACTACGACCGAACTGAGTTCCCATGCCCAAGTTGATGTTGCTCGACGGCAACTCGCTGACCTATCGCGCCTTCTACGCTCTGCCGACCGACATGGCCACCGCCTCCGGCCAGGTCACCAATGCCGTGTTCGGCTTCACCTCGATGTTTGCGTACCTCCTGAAGGATCAACATCCGGATGGAGTCATGGTCGCGTTCGACCGGCCGGAGCCGACCTTCCGGCACGATGCCAATCCGTTGTACAAAGCGCAGCGTGAGGCGGCGCCTGACATCCTTCGCCAACAGATGGGTCTTGTTCGCGAGGTGCTCGACGCGTTGCATGTGACCGTCGTCGAGCTCGCCGGCTGGGAGGCCGACGACATCTTGGCCACTGTTGCCGAACGGGCCAAGACCGACGGTCACGAAGTGATCATCGTCACCGGCGACCGCGACAGCTACCAGCTGGTCGACGATCCAGGAGTGAAGGTGCTGTACAACCGTCGCGGCGTCAGTGACTACGCCCTGTACGACGAGGCGGGAATCAAGGAAAAGACAGGGGTGACCCCCGCCCAATACACGCAGTACGCAGCGCTGCGCGGAGATCCCAGCGACAACCTCGACGGCGTGCCGGGCGTCGGCGAGAAGACCGCAGCAAAACTCATCAACTCCTACGGCGACCTCGATGGAATCTTCGCCAACGTCGAGGCCCAGACGCCGAAGTTGCGCGCTTCACTTGCCGAGCACGAGCAGCGAGTACGCAGCAACGCCGAGTTGATGATCCTCCGTCGCAATGCGCCGATCGAGGTCGACCTTGCCGGTCTGACGATCGAGCCCGACGTGGCCGAAGTTCGCAGGTTGTTCGACTTCTTGGAGTTCCGAGCCTTGACCGATCGATTGTTCGAGGCGCTTGGCACGCCCGGGGCCCAGCAGTCGACAGCCGAGGCGGAGGTACTCGAGGCCGAGATCACGGATTGCGTCGATGCGGCCCGAGCCGCGACGACCATCTCGTCGCTGGCTTCGCTCGATGTGGTCACGGCGTGGACTGGTGATCCGGGCCGCAGTGATCTCATCGGGCTCGCCGTCGTGACCGACCTCGAGTCGTGCGAGGTGGCCTGGATCCCTGCAGACACGCTTGCCCATCCCGACGTGCTCACCGCGCTTGCTTCACACCCGCAACTGCGTGGTCACAATGCCAAGGCGCTGATGCGCTGGTCGCTCGGCCAGGGCGTGACGATCTCCGGCCTGCACATGGACGTGGCCATTGCCGCGTACCTGATCGACCCGGCCGACGTGCGCTATGCGTTGGCGGACCTGCTACGGCGATACACGCCCTTCCAGTTGCCCGCGACCGATGCGGCGTCGTCGGGGCAGCTCGACTTCAGCGAGGAGGGCGACGACGAACGGCGGGTTGCTGGTCGTGGAGCGTTGGCCGTCGCCCATCTCTCGTCGGCGTTGCAGGCGGCGCTCGACAAGCAGGGGATGGCCGAGCTGTACGCCACCATCGAGAATCCGTTGGTCGGCGTGCTCGCCGAGATGGAGTTCGTCGGCATTGCTGTCGACACGACTGAACTGCAACGGCTGAACCAGCACCTGACCTCGGAGAGCGAACGACTCGCCGCCGAGCTGCAGCGAGTCGTCGGCCGACCATTCAACTTCAACTCGCCAGTGCAACTACGCGAGCTGCTGTACACCGAGAAGCAGTTGGCCCCGCAGAAGAAGACCAAGACGGGTTACTCGACCGATGCGGCGACATTGCTGAGGTTGCGAGACGAATGGCCGGAGTTCATCGATCCGCTGATGCAATACCGCGAGATGGAAAAGCTTCGCGGCACGTACGGAACGGGCCTGATGGCCGAGGTGGCGCCTGATGGCCGGATCCATGCGACGTTCAACCAGACCGTGGCGCGAACGGGGCGGCTCAGCAGCGATCAACCGAACCTGCACAACATCCCGGTTCGCAGCGACGAAGGTCGCCAGTTCCGCAAGGCGTTCATTCCGGCGCCCGGGTATGTGCTGCTCGTGGCCGACTACAACCAGATCGAGCTGCGTTGCATCGCCCATCTGGCCGCAGATCCCGGCTTGATCGAAGCGTTTCGCAGCGGCGTCGACATCCACAACGCAACGGCCTCGAGGGTGTTCGGCGTCGAGCCTGCCGGCGTGACCATCGAGATGCGGTCGAAGGCGAAGATGGTCAGCTACGGCCTGGCGTATGGCATGGAGTCGTATGGCCTCGGGCAGCGCCTCGGGATTCCGACCGCCGATGCCGCGGTGATCCTCGATGCCTACTTCGTGGCATTTCCCAATGTGAAGGCGTACATGGATCGCACAGTCATCGAGGCCCGCATGCGCGGATACACCGAGACGCTGTTCGGTCGTCGGCGCCCGATCCCCGAGCTGTCGAACTCGAACTTCCGGATTCGCCAGGCCGGCGAACGGCAGGCAATGAACGCCGGCATCCAGGGTCTCGCCGCCGACATCTTCAAAGTTGCGTTGGTCCGTATCCACAACGCATTGTCGGAGTCTCATGTGGCCAGCAGGCTGATCCTGCAAGTACATGACGAGGTGTTGGTCGAGGTGCCCGAATCGGAGCGTGACACCGTGGGACCGATGGTGATCGACATCATGCGCAACGCAGCCGAACTCGACGTCCCACTAGAGGTCAACGTCTCATGGGGCTCCAGCTGGGCCTCAGCAAAGGGCTGACCGAGTGTTTCGCGCCCACTCGGGTGCGCGTCAAGCACTCCGATAGCGTTCACTCGCTGGTGCCGGCCGGGGACTCTACGATGACGGCACCCCGCGGGAGAGATGGGAGGCACGGGTATGGAGCCTGAAGAATCGTCTGCGTCGATGGGCGCATGGGCGCCACCGTCCGTCGTGTCGTCCGTGCCGGCAGAAACCGAATCGGTCACCGGGCGTCGTATCGCGGCCGGCTTCATCGACCTCATCCCGCTCGTGCTCATCAGTGTCGGTCTGAGCCATCGAGTCGAGGGCGACGAAGGCTTTCAGGTTCGCCTTGAAGGTGTGAACTTCCTGCTGATGGTGCTCATCAGTCTCGGCTACTACTTCGTGCTGGAAACACTCACCGGCACGACTGCGGGCAAGCGTTTGATGGGTATCACCGTGGTCGACTCGGCAGGCGGACGACCCGGCGCGGTCACCGTGTTGAAGCGAACGCTTCTTCGCATCGTCGACGCGTTGCCTGCGTTCTATCTCGTTGGGTTCATCTGTGTGCTGGCCACACCGGAGAAGCACCGTGTCGGAGACATGGTCGCCCATACCCGCGTCGTCTCGCTGCGGGCCGCAGCGGCGGAAGCGGAACGCTCCGGGC
>JANOJI010000507.1:0-2208 GCA_031408175.1 Ilumatobacteraceae bacterium | reverse complement strand
GGGCGTCGAGCTGTGGTCGGCAACGTCGTACAAGCGGTTGCGCGAGAACGCGCTCGAGATCGAGCGGTGGAATCGTCTGCATCCCAGCCACGAGCCGCGTACGGCCGATGTTGCTCGGTTGCTCGCCGATGCGCCCGGCCCCATCGTTGCCGTGACCGACTTCATGAAGATCGTGCCCGAGCAGATCGCTCGCTTCCTGCCCGGGCGCACATTCGTGCCGCTCGGCACCGACGGCATGGGCCGCAGCGACACCCGCGAGTCGCTGCGCCGGTTCTTCGAGATCGATCTCGGCCACGTGGTGGTCGGGGTGCTCTCCGCGCTACACGCCTCGGGGCAAGCCGATGCCGACCAGGTCGAGGCGGCGATACGTCACTACGGAATCGATGCCGAGGCGATCGACCCGTACCTGGTCTAGGCGGCCCGCGCCCGCATCCAACCAGCCTCATCGGGCGCGACTTGGGCCTCCCCAGGCGTATTCCCGCGCCCAACCAGCCACTAGCTGCGCCGGATCGACCTGACCATCAGGCCGCCGGTCAGCACGAGGCCGAACGCCAGGAACAGCATTGTGCTCGACATCGAACCCGTCGCCGGCAGCAGAGGAGTTGGACCGGCGACAGGAGGAATCGGCACTTGCGACACGTTGTCGGGCAGTGGCGGCGGCACCGGCACGACCGTCACCGTTTCGTTTGCTTCGTTGCACACACCGGAGACCGAGGCGTTGTTGGCATCGCCGCTGTACGTCGCGATCCATCGATACACACCGCCAACCGTCGGCGTGAACGGTGCCGACGTCACCGGGCCGCCGCTCACGGGATACGGCACGACCGATTCGAACACCGGCGCACCACTACAGATCCCATCGTTGGGGCCGTAGAGGCGCATGGTCACCGTGGCGCCCGCCAGCGGGTTCACCCGCCCGGAGACGATGGCAATGTCGATCAGTTGGCCACCGAGATCGACGGTCGCCGACGTGTTCGTGGCAATCGTCGGCGCGGCCGGCGTCACCGTCACCGACTCGTTGGCGTCGTTGCAGGCGCCGGATACGGGGGCGTTGTTGGCATCGCCGTTGTAGGTCGCAACCCACCGATAGACCCCGGCGACCGTCGGCGTGAACCCCGACGTTGCCACCGGGCCACCACCCACGGGATATGGCACCGCGGTCGTGAACACCGGCGTCCCGCTACAGGTCGCGTCATTGGGACCGTACAACCGCAGATCGACCGTCGCACCCTGCTGGGGGTTCACCAACCCGGAAACGACGATCGTGTCGAACAATTGCCCACCAAGTGGGATGCTCGCCGACGCCGTCGTAGCAATTGTCGGTGTCGCTCGCAGCACGGTTGTGCCGCTGCTGGTGCCACGTCCCGATGCCGTGATCTGGCCACCGTCGTGTTGGGTGTTGTCGACGACCTGCACGGTCTGTGCACCTGGCAGGTTGGGGTTCTGGTCGAAAATCGGCGACTTCAGCACATCGAAAGTGAAGTTGATCTGGCAGCGCGAGTCCGTGTTGGGCAAGACCACGTGGGCGCCAGGCGGTTGCGGCGTGAAACGAAGTTGTCCGAAGACCTGGTCGATCACGGAGACGGCGAAGGTCATGCCGGCACACGCCGTTCCGGCTTCACCGACCCCCGTCGACGACACCTGGAACACACCCGGATCGGCGCCGGACGGTGCGCATGCCGAGAACACGCCGAGTTGCGCGCACGACGGGATCAGCGTGATGCCCGGGTCACCTACCGGGCACGGGAAGGCATCGCCAAAGTTGCAGACCGTGTTCGCCGTGTTCGGAGGCGTGTTGTCATTCTCCACCTGGATGGCTGCCGGCACACCGGTTGCCCCGACAGTGACGACAGCGGGAAAGGTCGGGGTGGCGCCCGCGCCAAGGCCCGCCTCGGCGATACCGGATCCAACGAACACGACGCCGAGCGACAGGGCGGCGAGAGCAACGGTGCAACGCTGCGTGCGGCTCACAGGGATACCTCCTCGACGACAAGGAGCGCTACCAGGGTTCAGAGCAACGCAGGGCGTCAGATTCGTTTCGGCGCAGAGTACACCGCCGCGACCCCCTCCACAATGGATGCTCGTGCCACATCCGAGTGCTTCCGTAGACCCGGGTGGGCTGCAGACACTCCGACGTCTACAGACGGCCGATCAGCTCCACCAGCCGTTGACGTCGACGATCAGCTGAACAGAGCTGGAGGAGTAGAT
>JANOJI010000503.1:0-1871 GCA_031408175.1 Ilumatobacteraceae bacterium | reverse complement strand
GTGTCCGGTACGACGACTTGGCTTCGCCTGCGGGTTTCCCAGAGGAAGGCGACGCCCATCACCATGCAGACCACGCCGAGACCGGCGAGCAGTGCTGCGACACCAAGGGCCAGCTGCAGGGTGCTGTGCGTTGCCGCACCGACACCCAGTTCGGCGACGAGTGCATGACCGGTTCCGCTCCACGCCATGTCACGAGCCTGTGCCTGCACTGGAATCGAGCGATCGAAGCCGGTCCAGTATCGGCCGTCGACTGCGAAGTCGCAGGTGACACCCTCAGCTGGGAACGGCTTGGGAACTGCAACCATTTCGCCGTTGCAGTCGAACTCGGTTGCGACAGTGCCGTCGTCACCCGTGAGGTCAGCTTCGGACAGGGTCACGGTCTGAGTGCCGTTCAAGATGTGGTACGAAATCGTCGCCATCTGGTACATGTACTCTGTGGCGCTGTTGACCAGCGGATCGTTGGGGTCGAGATCGGATTCGACGACCGGGAAGTTCCAGTCGTCCTCGAGCAGCGCCCTGATCGCCTGGGCAACTTCGACCTCGCCGCGGTCGACGAGCTGGCCCTCGTCGTTGTAGTTGAGTTCTACGTTTTGGACTTCGCTGAAAGCCTGGAGCGAGCCGTAGCCGCCCTGGACCTTGCTATAGGCGACGCCAGCGCCCACGAAGTAACCGATTCCGACGAGGATCAAGAAGATCCCGAGCAGTCCCAGTGGCTTTTTCAACATGGCAACCCTTTCATTGTGATTCGAATTCGTCACGAGTTCGAACGGTCCGTGACGCTGTTCACGGGCTCTGGTGTCCCATGGTGGTACGTGCAGGCGTGAGCTGTTAGGGGCTTTGGTCCTCGCGCCCCGGGACCATGAAACACCCCACTATCGGGACGTTCGGCACGGATGGCTTGGACTCACGGCGCCTGCCAGACCAAATGAAAAGCTGACCGCTCGAAAGCCGCCGGGCTCAACGGTTCGTCAGGCGCTCGGCTCGATCATGAGCGTCGGCACGACCCCGGCGATCTCGGTGTCGACGCAACTGATGCTCCACTCTCCGGTCGAGAAGTCTTGTACTCAGTTCGGTCCGTCGAGCGTACCCGTCCAAGAAACGATCATCCCTGCCGGGCTGAACTGCTGGCGTGAGCACATCCATGGTGATCGCGATCGCAAACTGACCGCCGTCCTGCGTGGCGGTCACGCCGCCGCTGGTCGGACCTGTCCGCCCTACCACGGGCACGTGGTGCTGGTCGCCGGCACGGTAGATGTGGAACTGCTCGTCGTGGATGAACTGGTCGATGTCGATTCCGCTGGCGCCACGCTCCGCCGAGGTTCAGCGCGCCGGCTCGTCGTCACGCGCCCAAGTGTGTCCTGTGCGGTCGCTTGCGCGGCCGCCACCACGTTGCCCTTCTCGCCCACGATGTCCCTCCAAGGTTCCTGGATCCCGTCCGGATTTCGCAGGTCGCGGGCCAGTAACCGGCTCCCCCGGGAGCGGACGACTCAGACGGCAAGATTCCCCGGTCGGCCGCTCGCAATGATCCGCAAGTGGTGGCAGGATTGAAGGAGGGGTATCTCGGATGGCGTCAGCGCCAAGATCGAAGGTGAATCATGTTTGTCCAAGTCATCGAGGGCAAAGTGTCCGACAAGTCCGGGCTGCGCCGTCAGCTCGATCGCTGGGAAGCTGAACTTCGTCCCGGAGCCGCCGGCTTCCTCGGTAGTACTGGCGGCGTGACGGACGACGGCGTCGGCTTCGCCATCGCTCGCTTTGAGTCAGCGGCGGCGGCGAACGCCAATAGCGAGCGCGCCGAGCAGGGCGCGTGGTGGTCGGAGACCGAAAAGTGCTTCGACGGTCCGGTCTCGTTCACCGACTCCGAAGATGCCGAG
>JANOJI010000490.1:0-1640 GCA_031408175.1 Ilumatobacteraceae bacterium | reverse complement strand
CCCGTGCCAGCGCCGGCAGCGTGACCTCGCGCAGGTAGCGCTCGGTGGTGAACCCATGGCAGATGAACCCATCGCAGACCTCGCCGGCAACTTCCGTCATCAGCTCGCCCACGCCGGCCAGGAAGATCTTCGGCACACCGAACCCGCCGAGGTCGACGCGGTCGGGTGTGAAGAACGGCGTCATGAGTGTGTGCGTGTAGAACTCGCCACGGAACGCCAGGGGAGTGCCGTTGAGCCACGTGTCCCAGATCGCTCGGATCGCCATGATCATCTCGCGCATCCGCGGCGCCGGATGGCTCCACTCCATGCTGAACCGTTTGGTGATGTGCGGCTTGATCTGGCTGCCAAGCCCGAGGATGAACCGGCCCTTCGAGAACGCTTGCAGATCCCAGGCGATGTGCGCCAGCGTCAGCGGATTGCGAGCGAACGCGACCGCTATCGACGTGCCGAGTTCAATTCGTTCGGTGTGCTCGGCCGCCAACAGCAGGGGGAAGAACGGATCGTGAGCCATCTCCGCAGTCCATGCGCCGTCATATCCGGCTGCCTCGGTTTCCTTGGCACTTGCCCCGGCTTTGGAAAGCTCGTAGCTGACTCCTCCGTCGACTTTCATCTCGCCGACCGTACTCCTGCCGAAACTCGGGTCAGGTGTCCTGGTCGCGCAAGAAGCGTTCGAACTCGGCGGCCAGTTCTTCGCCGGTTGGGATCCCACCAGTGCCGAGTAGATCGGTTTGCTGCTGCGCCTGGTCGTAGAGCTCCTCGAGTTGGCCGACCATTGCACTGTGCTCGTCGTTGCCGGCCACGAGCTGATCGAGTCGTTGGCGTTGGATGATGGTCTCTTGCCGAACAGCTGCGGCATCGACGGCCAGACCAGCGACGTCGTGCAAGCCGGTGAGCAATGCCAGCGTTGCCGCCGGATAGCTCATGGCGCTGACGTAGTGCGGCACCTGTGCCCAGATGCCGAGCGCCGGCACACCCTTGTCGGTGAAGGCATGCTCGAGCACGGCACCCATGCCGGCAGGTACATCGACGGAGTTCTTGAGATACGCAACGCTGGCGACGACATCGGCAGACGGAGAACTGCTGGAGAGCCGGGGATCGCGAGTATGGGGTGTTGCAAAGGGATAGGCGCCGAGAGCGATCATCTGGCGCACACCCATGTCGACTGCCAGGGTCGACACCACATCGGCGAAGTGGCGCCACTGCGAATCTGGTTCGGGGCCGCTGAGGGTCAGCACATCGTGGCCCTGCGAATCGGCGCCGACATGCAGCTCGATGTCGGCCCACAACAACCGTACGTTCACGCCCTCGCGTAGCTCCATCGTCGGCCGGCGAGCGCGGTAGTCGATGAAGGTGTCGCCGTCGAACGTCGCCAACGGCCGAACCGACCACTCCTCTTGCACCGTGGCCATCGCTGCTGCGGCAGCGCCGCTGGCGTCGATCCATCCACTGAGCATGACCACCATCACCGGCGCCTCGAGCGACGGTAGCGGCTGGTGCAATGTGTACGGGTCGCTCATGACAACGCTTCGAGGCACTCCGCGGCGCGGGCGGCAGCGCCGTCGATCTGGACAACGAACGGTTCGAGCTCGGCAGGATCTCGTGAGCCGAGAGCCCCGCCGAGGTACCGGTAGTACACGCCC
>JANOJI010000471.1:0-3309 GCA_031408175.1 Ilumatobacteraceae bacterium | reverse complement strand
CGCGGCGATCCCATCACCCTGCACGGCGACGGCTCGCAAACGCGCAGCTTCTGTCATGTTGCCGACGAGATCATCGGGCTGACCGCCGTGCTCGATGGTCACCTCATCGGGCCGGTCAACGTCGGCAGTCCCAACGAGTTCACCATCCGCCAACTCGCCGAACTGGTCGTCAAGCTGACCGGCTCGTCGAGCGAGATCATCATCGTGCCGCTGCCGCCCGAACGCGAGGGTGACCCCGCCCAACGCCGACCCGATATCAGTCTGATCAACACCACCTACGGATGGCAGCCCACGATCGACCTCGACGAGGGCCTGACCCGCATGATCCACTGGTTCCGTACCGAGGAGGGAATCGGATGAGCATTCTGGTCACCGGTGGAGCCGGATACATCGGGTCGCACACGGTGCGCCGCCTCACCACTCTCGGCCACGAAGTCGTCGTGCTCGACTCGATGGAGTACGGCAACCGCAACGCGGTGATCGAGGCCGAATTGGTCGAGGGCGACATTGCCGACCTCGACCTCGTCGTCGACCTGTGCAATCGACGAGACATCACCCAGGTCGTGCACTTCGCCGCCTACAAGAATGTGGGCGAGTCGATGCACCAGCCGTCGCGCTACTGGCTCAACAACGTCACCGGCACCGTCAAGCTGGTCGAGGCGATGCTGACCGCAGGCGTCAACGACATCGTGTTCTCGTCGTCGTGCTCGGTCTACGGCACGCCGGCCGTCGTGCCGGTCACCGAAGACGCCCCGATCCAACCCGAGAGCATCTACGCCGAATCGAAGGCAATCACCGAACGGATCCTGCATTGGTACGGCATCAGCCACGGGCTGCGCTCTGTCAGCCTGCGCTACTTCAACGCCGCCGGAGCCAGCGCCGACAGCCGCATCGGTGAGGACTGGCGGCAATCAATGAACCTCATCCCGTTGGTGATGAAGGCCACACTCGGCAAGGCTCCAGCCGTCCAGGTGTTCGGCAACGACTACCCCACCCCCGACGGCACGTGCATACGCGACTACATCCACGTCGACGATCTCGCCGACGCCCACGTCAAGTCGCTCGACTACCTCGCCGACGGCGGCCCGTCGACGGCGCTCAACGTCGGCACCGGCAGCGGCAGCAGCGTGATGGAGGTCATCGCCGCGACCGAACGACTCACTGGTCGATCGGTCCCCTGGGAAGCGGCTCCCCGTCGCGCCGGCGATCCCATCGCCGTGTTCGCCGATCCCACGCATGCCGCCAAGCTGCTCAACTGGCAGCCCGTGCACGGCCTCGACGACATCGTTGCCTCAGCGTGGCAATGGCACAGCACGCACCTCGACGGCTACGACGAGTCGCCGTTGCCCTGACGCTGACGATCGAGCCAGCCGAGTAACACCGCGATCGCCCGAGGGTCGTGGCGCAGTCGATGGCCGGCTCCCGGAATCAAGTTGAGTTCTGCTGCCCCATGAGCCTCGGCCAGTTGCCGGGCGTCGGCCGTCGGCACGTCGTCGTCGTCGTCACCGTGCATGACAAGCAGGGGACGCGGCGCCAGCCGATGGGCAGCGTCGACCGGCCGGAACCGACGCAACTCTCGGGCCCACTCGTCGAACGACGGCGGAAAGATGGGAGTACGGATGGCACCGATCTCGCGGGCATGTTCGAGAAACCGTCGAGGCTGGGCCGCCCAGTCGTCGAAATCGGCGCGAGGACTCAGCAGCGCTGCGCCGCGCACACGCGGGTCGTCTGCAGCAACACAGGTTGCCACCGACCCGCCGGTGTTCGTGCCAACCAACCAGATCCCGGTCGGGCTCGTCTCGGAGATGAGATTGTCGATGGCGGCGCGCAGGTCGTCGACCCATCCCTGCAGTGAGAAGTCGCCCTCACTCGTTCCGCAGCCGCGGAACGTAAACGTCATCGCCACCCATCCGAGCTCGTTGGCCATCCGGTCGATCAACTCGGGAAAGGTACCGCCACTCTGGCGAGCATCCAGCGGTCCCATGGGGAACCCGTGACACAGGATCACCCCGGGAAGTGGACCGTGACGGCCGGCCGGTCGCGCCAGGTAACGCGCCAGGGTGAGGTTGCCGGAGCGGAACTCGCCGTTCACACCGCGCGCTTAGGTTCTCGGTTTGCGTTGACGACGGACCGATCCCGGCCGCGCCAACACATACCCACGGTTGCGTGCCTCGACCAGCGTGTCCGGGCCGAAGCACAGACCCGTCTCGGTCTCGATGATGTCGTCGATCACCGCGGCGTCGTCCCACGTATCGAGGTCGTAGACGAACTGCGTGCGCTTGTCACCGAGGAACCTGGTGTGCTCGAAGCGGGACGGTCGCTGCATGACGCTCGACGCTAGCGCGGCCATCCCTCGATGCGATGATGAGCCGGTGCCCACCGAGATCGAGTTCTACTTCGACCCGATGTGCCCGTGGGCCCACCAGACCTCGGTGTGGATCCGCGATGTGCGATCCCAGATCGACCTCGACATCACCTGGCGCTTCTTCTCGCTGGAAGAAATCAACCGGCCCGACGGCAAGCGGCACCCGTGGGAACGACCACTGGCGTACGGCTGGACGCCGATGCGCGTCGCCGCTTGGCTGCGACGGATCGACATGAGTCTGTGCGATCGATGGTACGAGGCGTGCGGAAAGGCCCTGCACGTCGACGGACGACGCTTCTACGACCGTGACGTCGCGATCGATCTGCTCGAGTCGATCGATGCCGCGCCCACCTCGTGGGACGACGCCATCGCCGACCCGACCACACACGACGACGTGCGCACCGACCACGACCACGCCGTGGCCACATACGGCGCTTTCGGCGTGCCGATCATCGTGTTCGCCGACGGTCGCGCAATCTTCGGCCCGGTCGTCGTACCCGCGCCGACCGGTCATCACGCGCTGAAGCTGTGGGACCTGTGCACCACGTACTCGGAGATCGACGGATTGTTCGAGATCAAGAAGCCGAAGACGCACGACGACCTGCGGATGATCGCCCACCAGTTCGAGCCGTATCTCACCGCACGCCAATGGGCAACCATCGAGAGACCCGCACCATGAGGACGCCATGATTCCGACCGAAACCATCGACAAACTCGAGGCCATCTGGCGGTCGCTCTCGGCGCTCGGCAGCGAGCTCGACGAGCACCACTGGAAGTTGCCCACCGACCTCGCCGGCTGGAATGTGCAAGACAACCTCGCCCACTTGATCGGCACCGAGCGGATGCTGCAGGGACTGCCCGCCGCTGTCGCACCAGCGCAGATGGGCGAGCATGTCAAGAACCCGATCGGACAATCCAACGAGGCCGAAGTCGAGGCTCGCCGC
>JANOJI010000465.1:0-1588 GCA_031408175.1 Ilumatobacteraceae bacterium | reverse complement strand
CTCGGCTGTGTGATGAAGGGCGAGCCGCACCATCGAGGCAACCAGGCGTTGAAGGCGATCGACTATCGCTCGCCGGTTGACTCGGCGCTGTATCGCAGGCTCCGCGCTGCCGGGTTTGTTGCAATCGGGCGAACCAATACGCCCGAGTTGGGCAGCACGATCACCACCGAGCCGCTGGCCTACGGTCCGGCGCGCAACCCGTGGAACTTGGACTACTCGACGGGTGGATCCTCTGGAGGTTCGGCGGCCACGGTCGCCGCCGGCATCGTCGCCGTTGCCCATGCCAACGACGGTGGAGGCTCGATTCGCGTGCCTGCCTCGGAGTGCGGTTTGGTCGGCCTCAAGCCGACGACCGGCCGTGTCAGTCAGGCACCACTGATCGGCAAGTCATGGGACGGCGCGACGATCGACGGCTGTCTCACCCGCAGCGTCCGCGATACCGCTGCCGTGCTCGACGCGATCTCAGGTTACGAACCGGGCGACCCGTACATCGCCCCGCCGTTCCTTCGTCCACTGATCGCCGAGGTCGGGGCCGACCCTGGGCGACTGCGCATCGGTGTGCTGGACCGTTCGCCCAACGTGCCATCGCATCCCGATTGCGAAGCCGCTGTTGCCGTGGCGGCCAAGCTGCTGGAGTCCCTCGGCCACGATGTCGATGACTCGTCGCCCGCGGCGCTCACCGACCCCGGCTTTCCCGATCGCTTCATCGCCGTTGTCGCCACCGCCACCGCTCACGATCTGCGGATCATCGAAGACCTCCTCGGTAGACCTCTGGCCGACGGAGACCTCGAACCCGACAACATGTTCTACGGCGAGATCGGCAAATCACTGTCGGCCGTCGACTACCTGCTGACTCTCACAGCGCAAAGCACGTGGTGTCGCGACGTGTTGTCGTGGTGGCACCCAGCCGACGGCAGCGTCGGTCACGACCTCCTGCTCACCCCGGTCATCGCAACCCCGCCACCCGAGATCGGCTACCTGTCGGGCCCTGAAGGCGGCATGCGAGTGGTTGAGCTGCTGCAGTTCACTGCGCAATTCAATGTCACCGGCCAACCGGCAATCAGCCTGCCTCTGTACTGGACGGCCGATGGCCTGCCTGTCGGCGTGCAACTGGTCGCGGCATATGGTCGAGAAGATGTCTTGGTGCGCATCGCCGCCCAGCTCGAAGCCGCCCAGCCGTGGGCATCGCGGCGGCCACCAGTCAGCGCTTGATGGAAGCAAGTCTGGCGCGCTCCGCGTACTGCGACGCCTCGGTCTTTGCCGACGAACAGCGCCTGGCGATCGGCACGTCGTGGGTGTGCATCGGTCGCGGCGACTCGATCGATGCCACCCCCGGCTCGTACCGGCTGGCGTCGGTTGCGTCCGAGCGGGTACTGGTCGTGCGCGACACCGGCGGCCCCTTGTACGCGTTCGCCAATCGGTGCATGCACCGTGGCACCGAGTTGGTTGATTCGACCTCTGCGGCGACGTCGGCGTGTTTCGACTCGGTCATCAGGTGCCCGTATCACTTCTGGGCGTACGGATTCGACGGTTCGTTGCGCGCCTCGCCATGGGTCGACGACATTGACCCTGCGGAGTTCAGCCTGCA
>JANOJI010000493.1:0-4080 GCA_031408175.1 Ilumatobacteraceae bacterium | reverse complement strand
CCCGACACCGGACCACTTCCTCCCGCTGCTCTACATCGCCGGGCTCGCCGACGCGTCGGACAAGAAGGCTGAGGTCTTGATCGACGGGTACGCGATGGGCTCGCTGTCGATGACGAGCTACGCGGTCGCCGGGGCCTAGAGCTAGAGGTCGACGCCGAATTGCTTCAGGAATGTCAGCAGATCGTCGGCGTGCTCTTCCTCGACCGCGAGGATGTTCTCCATCAACCTTCGCGTGGTGATGTCGGTGTTGCCAAGCCACCGGATGATCTCGCTGTACGAGGCGATGGCCACTCGTTCGGCGACGAGGTCCTCGGTGATCATGTCGATCAGGTTGTCGCCAGGCACGTACTCGGCATGACTGCGTTCCACGAGCGTGGCGGGGTTGAAGTCGGGCTCGCCCTGCAGTTGCACGATACGAGCGGCAATCTGGTCGGCGTGACCTTGCTCTTCCACGGCGTGCTGCAAGAACTCGGCAGCAACTGAAGCCGAGTTGATGCCTTCGGCCATGTAGTAGTGGCGCTTGTAGCGCAACACGCACACCAACTCGGTGGCAAGAGCCTCGTTGAGGACCTTGATCACCCGTTCGCTGTCTGCGCCGTAGTCCTGGGTCAGCGGTCCGTTTTCGATGTGGGCCCGAGCGTTGTCGCGAAGGGTCCGTACGTCTGAAAGGTGGTCGCTCACGAGAGCTAACGTACCCGCGTCATCGGCCGATCAAACCGGCCGACGTTCGTCGAGTCGAACGAGAAGGGAAACGCGATCGTGTCAGTAACCGAGGATGTCGACCACTGGGCAGCGGGCGCTGCGTTCGTCGACGGCACGTACTGCCCTATTGCCGAGGCGAAGATCTCGGTGCTCGACATGGGTGTGACGCGGTCGGACTGCACCTACGACGTTGTCAGCGTGTGGGATGGGCGCTTCTTTCGGCTCGACGCGCACCTCGATCGATTCCTGCACAGCGTGTCTCAGCTCCACCTCGACATCAGCATGTCCCGGTCCGAGTTGGAGGACGTGCTGCACGAGTGCGTCAGCCGCGCCGGGCTCCAACGCGCGTACGTCTCGATGACATGCACGCGCGGCCGCCCAGCACCCGGTACGCGCGATCTGCGGACCTGTCGCAACAACTTCTATGCCTTTGCCGTGCCCTACATCTGGGTCAGTTCGGAACAGCAGCAAGCGGTCGGCGCCAGCATGTGGATCAGCGACATTCCGCGTATTCCCCCAGAGAGCGTGGACCCGTCCGTCAAGAACTATCACTGGCTCGATCTCGACATGGCACAGTTCGAGGCGTACGCGCACGACGCTCAGATGGTCGTGCTTCGCAACATGAGTGGTGCCATCACCGAGGGGCCTGGCTACAACATCTTCGCCTTCGTCGACGGTCGCTGGCTCACGCCGGCATCGGGCACCCTGCTCGGCGTGACCCGCCGCACGCTGCTGGAGCTATGCGCCGAAGCGGGCACCGCAGCCGAACAGGGTCACCTCACCGCCGACGATCTACTTCGTGCCGAGGAGGTGCTGACGTGCACGACGGCCGGTGGCGTCATGCCGGTCACTCGGCTGAACGGCAATCCGATCGGCGACGGTCTCGTCGGTCCGCGAACCACCGACCTACGCGATCGGTATTGGCAGCGTCACGTCGACCCTGCCTGGTCGACCCCAGTCCGGTACACCACCCGATCCGTCAGCCACAACTAACGTTCAACGGAGTGTCTGGTGCCCGCCCGGGGTGTCGCGAAACACTCGGATAGACGAGAATGCGGCATGGCTACCGGCTTCCTGCACCCGGGTGCGATGGGCGCATCGCTCGCCGCTGTCTGTCGCGGAACCCGATTGTGGTGTGGCGATGGCCGATCGGAGGCGACCAGAGCGCGGGCAATCGCCGCGCGACTCGAAGATGTCGACTCCATCGATGCGCTCGTGCGACGTGCCGACATCATCATCTCGGTCTGTCCGCCTGCAGAAGCGGTCAGCGTGGCCGACGCAGTTGCCGCCGCTGGGTTCGACGGGATCTACGCGGACGTCAACGCCGTTGCTCCGGCAACAGCACGTCTGATCGGTCAGCGGTTCACCCGGTTCGTCGATGGTGGCGTCGTGGGCCCGCCCGTCGATGCTGCGGGTTCAACGCGCCTCTACCTGTCCGGCGATGCAGCAACCGACGTGGCCGCGCTGTGGAGCGGCACGCCGCTCGAGACGCGTGTGGTAGATGGCGGAGCGGGTGCTGCGTCGGCAGTGAAGATCTGTTTCGCGGCGTGGACCAAAGGGACCGCCGCATTGCTATTGGCGATCCGTGCCCTGGCCGTTGCCGAGGATGTGGAGGATGCCTTGCTGGCCGAGTGGGCGACGTCGATGCCCGACTTGGCCGAGCAGTCGGAGCGCGCTGCCGTTGGCAACGCACCCAAGGCGTGGCGCTTCGCGGGCGAGCTCGACGAGATCACCGACAGCTTTGCCGCACAGGCGCTTCCGGATGGCTTTGGCAAGGCGGCGGCGACGGTGTACGAACGCCTCGCCCGGTTCAAGGACACCACTGACACAACACTTCGGGCCGTGATCGACGTACTGCTTCAACCAGGCGCGGACCTCACGGACCCTGCGACGCTCCATCGGACTCCCACTCCGCCCGGGTAACGAAGTATTCGACATCGCCGTGCTCGTCGCCGGTGCAGTCGATAGCCGAGTTCCGGCTCCAACGGGCCGGCGCCTTCACCTGGCCGGAAGTGGAACCAGCCGAGAAGTCGCCCCGACTCCTTCTCGATCGCCGCCCAGAACCCGTCGCCGTCGAAGCGGTCGTAGTAACTGAGGAACGCGGGAAGCGTCTCCTCGACGATCTCCTCGCGCGGTACGGGCGTACCCGCATTGATGTACAGCATGACGTCGGGATCGTTGTCGAGCTGCATGAGCAACTCTTCGTCATCCAGGGTGAAACGTCGAAGTACGAGTCGCTCAGTTTCGAGATAGACATCCACGCGTCAGTCTGCCCTACCGAGCGGACAGCGTAGGCTCGGCCGACCGCAGATGGAGGAGCAGCACGATGGACGGACTCGACGGCAGGGTGGCGATCGTCACGGGCTCGTCGAGTGGGATCGGCGAGGCTGTCGCTCAACGATTGGCAGACCTGGGTGCCAATGTCGTTGTCAACTCGTCGTCGTCGGTAGAGGCCGGCACCGCGGTGGCGGAATCGCTGCCCACCGACGCTCTGTACGTGCAGGCCGACATCAGCGATCAGGCGCAGGGACACGACCTGATCGCCCGCACCATCGATCGTTTCGGGCGGCTGGACATCCTTGTCAACAATGCCGGGTGGACCACTCGAGTCCCGCATGAAGATCTCGATCTGCTGACCGACGACATCTTCCGAAGGACATTCGAAGTCAACGTGTTCGGCACGTGGTGGCTCACCAAAGCGGCGCTGCCGCACTTGCGCAACTCGCCCGACGCGAACGTCGTCACGATCACCTCGATCGCCGGACTTCGCCCGGTTGGTTCGTCGATCGCATACGCGATGTCGAAGGCTGCACTGAACCACATGACGGCGCTCCTCGCGAAGGCGTGCGGCCCTGTGCGCGTCAACGCGGTGGCGCCCGGGCTTGTTGCAACTCCGTGGACATCGCGGTGGGAGGACCAACATGCGTCCATCGCAGCCGCGGCCCCGTTGCACCGCTCGGCAACACCCGACGATTGCGCCGAAGCCGTGATCGGCTTGCTGCGCAGTTCGTACATCACGGGTCAGGTCGTCGTGGTCGACGGCGGGACCACGCTTGTTCTTTAGGAGGTTCCGAGTTCGGGCTACTTCGCGAACGCGGTGTGAAGCGGGTGATACACCCGATTCGGAACGATCCCGGGAGGCAAGTTGGGCTTGACATTCTGATCGAACCAAGCCTGACCGTGCTCCTCGGAGTCCCACGTCTCGACAACCCGCCATCCGCCACTGGGACTCGGCCCGGCCGCATGTGAGATGAAGCCTTCGGCGGCTCGCATCAGGGGCATCATCTGACCGATCATCGCCCCGTACACCTCCTCGCTCAGGTTCGGAACTTCGCCAATCATCAATACCGGCATCGCAGTGCTCCCTTCGCTGGTGAA
>JANOJI010000459.1:0-8278 GCA_031408175.1 Ilumatobacteraceae bacterium | reverse complement strand
ATTGCTCTCTTTGCGTCGCTTCCCGAGCGCGAACGCACCGCCCTCGAGGCTCGCTGCCGCCACCTGAAGATCCCCACCCAGGCCTACCTCTACCACGAAGGTCAGGCCGGCGACGCGGTCTACGTCCTGGTCAGCGGGCGGATCGGGGTATGGAGCGGGGGCGAGCGCGGCGACCCCATGCTGCTGGCGATCCTCGGGCCTGGCGAGATGTTCGGAGAGATGGCCATCTTGTCGAACGAGCGAGTGCGTACAGCCACCACGCAAGCGTTGTCGAAGGTCGAGGTCATCCAGATCCTGCGAACCGACATCGAAGCACTCCGTCAACGGTTCCCGCGTATCAGCGATGTGTTCATCGAGGCGCTCCTGCGCCTGGTTCAACGTTTGACCACGCAGGTCAGTGAGCTCTCCGAGCTCGACAGTTCGACGCGTCTCTATCGCCAGTTGTGGCGACTGGGGGAGGTCTACGAGAAGCGCCGCACCGGTGCCGAGCTCCCACTGAGCCAGCAGCAGTTGGCGTCGATGACCGGTGTCGGGTTGAGGATCACCAACCGAGTGCTCAACGAAGCGCGTGCCGAGGGCATCCTCGAGACTGGCAAGAGGCGCATCGTGGTCAACGACTGGGCGATGGTACGGCGACGGGCGGGTCTGCGCTTTCACCCCGGTTGACGTAGCGGCCTTGTCGGCCGATCGTCATCCAAGCCGCATCCGGACGAGTCTGGGCACGTGATCACCATGTTCGGCGGCGTGGCGACTTCAACGTGACACCCCTTCCGTAGGATTGAGCGCACCATGACTCCGCCAAACGAGGTTGCCACGACGCAGCGTGTCGCGCTCGACCTCGACTCGCTGAATCCCGACCAACTCGACGCCGTCGTGCATCGCGGCGGTCCGTTGCTGGTTGTGGCCGGTGCCGGTTCAGGCAAGACACGCGTGCTCACGCACCGCATCGCGCACCTCATCGACGAGGGCATGCCGCCGTCGGCAATCCTGGCGATCACCTTCACCAACAAAGCAGCCGAGGAGATGCGCCACCGAGTCGCCCATCTGGTCGGCCCGGTCACCAGGGCGATGTGGGTGTGCACCTTTCACGCCGCCTGCGTCCGCATCCTGCGGGCACACGGCGATCGGCTCGGCTACCCGCGCACGTTCAGCATCTACGACCAGGCCGATGCCCAACGTCTGGCCGGCTACGTCGTCCGCGACCTCAACCTCGACGCCAAACGGTTCCCGCCACGCGCCGCGCACGGCCAGATCAGCCTGTGGAAGAACGAGTTGATCACACCCCAGCAGGCTGTCGAGCGGGCGGCCAACATCTTCGAACGCAAGCACGCCGACATCTACACCGACTACCAAGCTCGTCTGTTGAAGGCGGGCGCGATGGACTTCGACGATCTGCTGATGAAGACCGTCGAGCTGTTCAATGATCACCGCGATGTCTTGGCTCACTACCAGCAACGGTTTCAGCATGTGCTGATCGACGAGTACCAAGACACGAACATGGCGCAGAACGAGATCGCGTTGGCGCTCGCCCACGAACACGAGCAGATCACCATCGTCGGCGACCACGACCAAAGCGTCTACCGCTTCCGCGGGGCCGACTTGCGCAACATCTCGCAGTTCGAAGAGGCGTTCGACAACGTCACCACGATCGTGCTCGACCAGAACTACCGCAGTACGCAGGCCATTCTCGACGCAGCCAATGCCGTCATCACCAACAACCCCGACCGCAAGGACAAGCAGTTGTGGAGTGACCTTGGCACCGGCGAGCGGATCACCCGCTATCACGCTGAGGACGAAGGCGACGAGGCCACCTGGGTGGCGCGCACGATGCAGTCGCTGCAAAGCGATGCCACCTTCATGTGGAAAGAGATGGCCACCTTCTATCGCACCAATGCGCAGAGTCGTGTCGTCGAAGAAGCGCTCATGCGCTTCGGCATTCCGTACAAGGTTGTTGGCGGCACGCGGTTCTACGATCGTCGTGAGATCAAAGACGCCATGGCCTATCTGCGCGCGGTCGCCAATCCGGCCGACGAGGTCAGTGTCAAGCGAGTGCTCGGCGTGCCGAAGCGGGGCGTCGGCGAGTCGAGTGTCGCCAAGCTCGATGCGCTCGCAGCAAACATGGGTACGACGTTCGTCGAAGCCATGCGTCATGCCCACGACGCGGGCCTTACCGGGTCGGCGGCACGTGGTGTCGAGTCATTCGTGCGGCTGCTCGACAGTCTTGGCTCGCGACTCGACGACGGACCTGGTGACCTGTTGCAGGCAGCGCTGAACGACAGCGGCTACCTCGCTGAACTGGAGGCAGAGGGCTCGGTCGAATCTGCGGGTCGAATCGAGAACCTGGGTGAGCTCGTCGGGTCGGCACGCGAGTTCACACGGCTCGACGAGTTCCTCGAGCAGGTGGCGCTCGTCGCCGACACCGACGATCTCGACGACGACAACCGTGTCGTGCTCATGACCCTGCATTCCGCCAAGGGGCTGGAGTTTCCCGCCGTGTTCCTGATCGGCATGGAGGAAGGTGTCTTCCCGCACATCCGGGCGCTCACGGAGCCGGTCGAACTCGAGGAGGAACGACGCCTGGCCTACGTGGGTATCACCCGCGCTCAGCAGCGCCTGTTCCTTGCGCACGCCTGGAGCCGACAGTTGTTCGGCAGCACCAACTACAACCCGCCATCACGCTTCATCGACGAGATACCCGCAGAACTGATCGACCAGATCGGTGCCGTCAGCGGACGTTCCACCTACGGTCGGCAGAGCTATCGAGCCCGCGACGAATGGTCGAACCCGCCGCCGTATCGTCGAGTCGACCGCAACGACGACGGAGAAGCCGACCGGCATCGTGATCGTGTCGTCGAGGCCGCACTCGTTGCAGGTCAGCGGCCGGTGCAACCGTCCCCGTCGAATGCACAACTGATCGGCTTGCGGCTCGGTGACGATGTCGAACACCCCGCGTTCGGCGAGGGTGTGATCATCGACATCCGCGGGCATGACGACAAGGCCGAGGCCACGATCCGATTCCGCGACGCCGGAACCAAGCACCTATCGCTGGCGTGGGCACCGCTGAAGAAGCTGTGATGGGCGACACCATGACCTGCCACAGTGCCGAGACGTTGCACAAGCGGCTGATGCTCACTCGGGCGTGGGTCGGCCTCGTGATCGTCTGGTCGGTGATCCGTACCATCATCATCTGGGCGGCGCTCGGTGATTACGGGTTCAATCCGTGGATCTACCTCTCCATCGATCTGGTGTGCGCCACGGTCGATGCAATCACCACCCCGCGCATGGTGCTGTATTTCATTGACAGCCGTTACAAGCTGGCAGTGAAGTGGTTTGTCGTTTCGCTCGTCGCCTTCATCATCCCCGACGTCTACATCTTCGTCGGCACACGGTCCCTTCCAGGCAGGGTCGTCCTTGTTTTGTTCTCCGTGATCTTCGCAATGACGACTCTTGCGGGCATCAGCATTGCCCGCAAGATACGCAAGGGCCGGATCGAAGTGGCGCTCGCCGAAGCAGCCGCGGCCACACACAGTCATGCTTGAATTGGGTCATGAAAGCAGCGATCCTCGTTGAGAGCCTGACCGGCAATACCTGGAAGGCGGGCGAGATGATCGCCGGCCAGTTGCAGCAGGCCGGTTGGAGCATCACCGCAATGACGCGTGTTCGTCAGCCCGACTACGCCGCTCTGCAGGCTGCCGATGTGGTGCTCGTGGGTACGTGGATCCACGGGCTGTTCGTCGTCGGTCAGGCGCCGTGGGCGCTCGGCGAGTTGGCCAAGCTGCCGGCCATGAAGGGTAAGAAGGCGGCGGCGTTCTGCACCTACGCGCTCAACCCTGGCAACTCGTTGCACAAGATGACCAACGTGCTCGACACGCTCGGTGCCGAGGTGCTCGGTGGTCTTGCGCTGCATCGAGCCAAGCTGCCGCAACACACGGAGGAGTTTGCCGCGCGCCTCGTCGAGCGCGCCAGCGAACTGGTCTGAACCTCTATGTCAGCTCCTTGAACGACTGTCGTTCTGTGTGCTGACACAGAACGTTGCACGAACCGATCGGCGGTCAAACAGCGCGAGTTGAGGCAGATGCGAACTCAGTCGGGGATCAGGTCGAGGGTCAAGATGCCGTCGGCGCTGACCACCGGTACGACGCCGACGGGCGGCAGCGCCAACGCGTCGACCGCAATCGTCCTGCCTTCGCAATCAGTGAACCGATCGGTGCGCTGCACCTGGGCGACCTTGCAGGAGATCGGCCGGTCGGCTGGGTGGCCGAGGTAGATCCGCCAGCCCTCCATCGGGTTGGTACCGGCATGATCGAGCACGATCGACTTGTCGCCATCGGTGCCCAACAGATCGGGGAACAACACCGGCCCGCCCTCGTCGATGATTGCCGAGTACCGTTCGACCGAACCGGGTCGGAACACGTTGCTGGCCAGGTTGGCCGTGGCTCCGCTGCCATTCTGGGCCACCAGGCTGGCGATGCCCCACAGCACCAGCGCGAGCACAGCGAAGAAGCCGATGCCACCCAGCACGGGCGCGACGGCCCGAGCGAGTGGGGTACGCAGCTGTGGTCGTTGCACGGCCACAGTGTGCCCCTCTGTGGCGATTGGAGCCAACCGCCGATGTGGTCGTATGGTTCGGGGTTCGTGAAACGCCCCTACCGCGTCGTGGTCGCCAAACCCGGTCTCGATGGTCACGATCGCGGGGCGAAGACCATTACCAGGGCATTGCGCGATCATGGCTTCGAGGTGATCTATACCGGTTTGCACCAGACGCCCGAGCAGATCGCCGAGACCACGCTGCAAGAAGATGCCGACGCGGTGGGGCTTTCGCTGCTCAGCGGGGCGCACCTCACGTTGTTCCCACGTGTGATGAACGAGTTGCTCGTTCGCGGCCTCGACGAGGTGCTGGTGTTCGGTGGAGGCGTGATCCCCGACGCCGATGCACGGGCACTGCGGGCCCAAGGTGTCGCCGAGATCTTCGGGCCGGGAAGTTCGTTGAAGGGCATCAGTGCATGGTTGGAAGCGGCGCTGGACAGCAAGGAGAACTAGGTGGACCTATTCGAGTATCAGGGCAAGCAGTACTTCGCCCGCTACGACATCCCTGTATCGCCGGGCGGCGTCGCATTGACGGTCGACGAGGCGGTCGCCCAAGCAGATGCTGCCGGGTATCCGGTCGTGGTCAAGGCCCAGGTGCAGGTCGGTGGGCGCGGCAAGGCCGGTGGAATCAAGCTGGCCAACGATGCCGACGAGACCCGACTGCACGCCTCGAACATCCTGGGAATGGACATCAAGGGTCACATCGTCAAGCGAGTGTGGGTCGAACGAGCCAGCGACATCGCCGAGGAGTACTACGCGTCGTTCACGCTGGATCGCGCCGCCAAGAAGCATCTGCTGATGCTGTCGTCGGAGGGCGGCGTCGAGATCGAAACCGTCGCCGTGTCGAACCCTGATGCCATCGTCATGCGCCACATCAATCCGGTCGATGGCCTGGCACTGGCGGACGCCCGTCAGGCCTGTGTCGACGCAAAGTTGAACCCGGCCGCCGTCGACGGCGCTGCTGAGATTTTGGTCAAGCTGTATCGGTGCTTCACCGAGGGCGATTGCGATCTCGCCGAGATCAACCCCCTGATCCTGCGCCCTGACGGAGGTGTGCACGCCCTCGACGCCAAGGTCAGTCTCGACAACAACGCTGCGTTCCGTCATCCGGAGTGGGACGAGTACCGGGCGACCGAGGAACTCGACGAGCGCGAGCAGATGGCGAGGGCTCACGATCTGCAGTACATCGGCCTCGACGGCACGGTCGGCATCATCGCCAACGGAGCAGGCTTGGCGATGAGCACCCTCGACGTCGTCAATCAGGTCGGTGGCAGTGCCGCCAACTTCCTCGACATCGGCGGTGGCGCCAACGCCGACATGATGACTGCAGCGTTGGAAGTGATCAACTTCGACCAGAAGGTGCAGAGCATCTTGATCAACATCTTCGGCGGCATCACCCGCGGCGAGGAAGTGGCCAACGGGATCGTCGAGGCGCTGCGCCGGGTCGAGTTGCGGGCGCCGATCGTGATCAGGCTCGACGGCACGAATGCCGAGGAGGGGCGCGAGATCCTGGCCAATGCCGGCATCCCTGAATCGAAGCTCACATCGAAACCGACCATGCTCGAAGCGGCTCGCGCTGCCGTCGCAATGTCCAACGGAACGGCGATCTGACATGGCCATCTTCGTCAATGCCGATACCAAGGTGATCGTGCAGGGCCTCACCGGCGGGCAGGGCAAGTACCACGGTTTGCGCAACAAGGCGTACGGCACCCAGATCGTCGGCGGCGTCACTCCCGGCAAGGGCGGCCAGGACGTCGACGGCGTACCGATCTACGACACTGTCGCTGAAGCCGTCGCGGCGACCGGCGCAACCGCGTCGTTCATCGCCGTGCCACCGAAGGCCGCATCGGCGGCCATCCTCGAAGCGGCCGCAGCAGGTATCGGGTTCATCGTGTGCATCACCGAAGGAATCCCTGCCCAAGACGAGGCCAAGGTGTTCAACATGTTGGTGCGCGACTATCCCAACACCCGCCTGCTCGGGCCCAATTGTCCCGGCATCATCAGCCCCGGCAAGTGCAACATCGGCATCACCGCCGGCGAGATAGCCCAACTGCCCACCGCTGCGGGCCCCAACGTCGGCATCGTGTCACGATCAGGAACGCTCACGTATCAGGCGTTGTACGAGTTGAAACAGCGTGGCATCGGTGTGTCGACATGCGTCGGGATCGGTGGTGATCCGGTGCCGGGTACCAACTTCATCGACTGTCTCAGCGAGTTCCAGGCCGACCCGGAAACACACGCGATCATTCTCATCGGCGAGATCGGTGGGTCAGCCGAAGAGGAGGCTGCCGCGTTCATCGAGTCGTCGGTCACCAAGCCGATGAGCGCCTACATCGCCGGCGTCACTGCCCCCGCAGGCAAGAAGATGGGCCACGCCGGCGCCATCGTCAGTGGAGGCAAGGGCACTGCCCAGGGCAAGATGGATGCGTTGCGCGCCGCAGGTGTGTACGTCGGTCTCAATCCCACCGAAGCCGGCGACCTCATGGCCGAGATCCTCGCCAAGCTTTAACCGAGGCCTGACGCGAAAGAGCCCCGCCGACTTGGCGGGGCTCTTCACGACGAATGTGAAATCGGTCAGGCCGGCGGTGGCGGCGGAGGCGGAGGGGTCATCCCTGGGGGCGGCGGCGGCGGGTTGGAGTCGTCGGCACCCTGGAAGGCGCCCTTGATCTTGTTCATGTCCTTCAGGTCGGACAGGTCGCCGCCCGATTCCTTGAAGCCCAAGAAGGCGCCGGCGAACGCAGCCAGACCGGCCAGCACGGACAGGATCATGCCGATGCCACGCCCGACACTGAAGCCGGAGCCCTCGAGCGCGTCGGAACCGTCGATCGGGTTGAACAGGAGGCGGATCAAGAGCAGCAGGGCCGCCAGACCGGTCGCTCCCAACATGATGAGCGGCCACGGAAGCGAGCCTGCCTTCATCGTCCCGGTGACGAGCAGGAAGGTGATGACCGCCGTGGCAATGATCAGGATCCACGGCAGGGTGCCGGTCCAGAAGAAGTCGAAAACGTTGCCGCCGCCACCGACCGAGCCAATTCCGGAGGGTCCGTCGATGGTGACCCACTCGAAGAATCCGAAGATGAGGAAGCCAATGGCTCCGCCGACCTTCAACCAATCGGATGTCTTGAACTTGCTCAGATCCACATCTGCCTCCAGTTAAGAAACGAACGAACTCAGCCTTCGCGCACCGTACACCTTGTAAAGGCTCCGATCGTGCAATACCCACTGTCGCGTACTGTCGGGCCATGCCCACTGCGCTGCTCTCCGTGTACGACAAGACCGGCATTGTCGAGTTGGCCGATGGCCTGCATCAACTCGGTTGGCGCGTCGTCAGCAGTGGTGGCACCGCCAAGGCGGTCGCGGCGGCAGGTATCCCGGTGACCGATCTCGCCGAACTCACCGGTGTGCCGGCGATCCTCGACCACCGAGTCGTCACCTTGCACCCCAAGATCCACGGTGGGTTGCTCGCCGACCCGACCAAGGAATCACACCGCGCCGACATGGCGGAGTACGGGATCGAGCCGATCGATCTGGTGGTGTGCAATCTGTATCCGTTCGCCAGTGACCCAAGCATCGAGTTGATCGACATCGGGGGGCCGGCGATGGTGCGCGCCGCGGCGAAGAACCACCAGTTCGTCGCGGTCGTTGTCGACCCGGCCGACTACGGCGTGGTGCTCGACGAACTGCGCGCCGA
>JANOJI010000445.1:0-6375 GCA_031408175.1 Ilumatobacteraceae bacterium | reverse complement strand
GATGATCTGTTCGTAGATGACCGCCGCCTCTTTCGGCGTTTTGGCCAATTGCATGGCATCGGCCAATTCAAGCATGATTTCGCCACGGCGAAGACGGGCATCCGGGTCATTTTGTGCCGCAAGTTGCTGAGCTTTGTCGGCGGCGGTGCGGAAGGTGGCGATCGCTGTTTTCAAACCGTTATCGCGATCCTGCGGCTTGGCCGGGTCGGCAGAAAAGGCATTCCCTACTTGGGCTTTCCCCAGCCAAAGCAGAATCTGGTCGGCAAGCTTGGGTTGTTTTTCGACCAAAGGTTGCAGCGTCGCGATCGCATCGAGAAACTGCTTCAATTGCACTTGGCAAAAGCCGATGCGTAGTCAGGAACACGTCATCTCGTGATCGCGTTCGACAACGTCGACATGTTGATGCTGGTGACGATTCTCGTCCTGCTGATCGTGCTCATCTTCACATCGGTCGCGGAGATGGCTCTGTCGCGGATCACCAAGCCGAAAGCTGCGTCGCTCGCAGACCAGGGTTTCAAATCGGGTCGGGCTTTGAAGAAGCTGGTCGGTGCGCCAGAGCGCTGGGTCAATCCGTTGCTGTTGACGGTCAACATCTGTCAGACGGTGCAAGCTACGCTCACGGGCATCCTCTCGGCCCGACTGTGGGGCACCTACGGCGTGATCGTCGGTGTCGCCCTCAACGTGTTGGTGTTCTTCGTGCTGGCGGAAGCGGTGCCGAAGACGTACGCGGTGCTGTATCCGCAGAAGGCTGCTCTGGCGACCGCCCGACCGATCAGCGCGCTCGTGGCGTTCCCTCCGCTGCGTGTGATTTCGCGATGGCTGATCTCGTTGACCAACGTGATTGTTCGAGGCAAGGGTCTCGAGCAGGGCCCCTTCGTCACCGAGTCGGAGCTGCTGGGGATCGTCGAGACTGCCGCAGACGACGGTGTGGTGGAGTACGAGGAACGAGAGTTGATCGAAAGCATCATCGAGTTCGGCGACACCGTGACTCGCGAGGTGATGGTGCCGCGGCCCGACGTCGTCACGCTCGACGATTCTTCGACGGTCACTGCAGCACTTGACCTGGCGATTGCGCATGGGTTCAGTCGCATGCCGGTGTTGGGTGATGGGAGAGACGACGATGTCGTCGGAGTGGCCTATACCAAAGACCTCATGCGCGCCGAGCGCAACGGCGACGGTGACCATCCCATCACGGAGTTCGTACGTAGGGCGCGGTTCATTCCAGAGAACAAACCGGTCAATCGGCTGATGCGCGAGATGCAGGCCGAGAAGTTCCACCTCGCACTCGTGGCCGACGAGTATGGCGCCCTGGCCGGGCTGATCACGCTCGAGGATTGCCTCGAGGAACTGGTCGGTGAGATCGTCGACGAGCACGACCTCGACGACGCCGAGGTGCAGCGATTGCCCGACGGCGACTATTCGGTCGACGGCGGCATGAGCATTTCCGACCTCAATGACTTGCTCGATCTCGAACTGCCCGACGACGACTGGGAGACCGTCGCCGGGTTTCTTTTCGGCACGCTCGAACACGTGCCCGACATGGGCGAGAGCGTGACGCGAGATGGATGGCGATTCACAGCCACCGAGGTCACGGGGCGACGCATCCGGCGGGTGCGGGTCAGCCTCGAGCCCGATGGCAGCGCCTCGCCGGCGGAGACCGCCAGCCGTTAACTTCCCAGCATGCAGATTTCGCTGGAGGGCAAGGTTGCGCTGGTGACAGGCGCGTCGAAAGGAATCGGGCGGGCTATCGCCGGTTCGATGGCCGACGCCGGCGCCAAGGTGATGCTGAGTTCGCGCAAGCAGGATCAGCTGGAGATCGCCGCTGCGGAGATCGCAGAATCGGGGTCCGCTGGGGAAACGGCGGTCTTCGCCGCCAACGCCGGCGATGTCGATTCGGCCAAGGCCTGCGTTGCTGCGACCATCGAGCGATTCGGCGGGCTCGACATCCTCGTCAACAATGCCGCCACCAACCCCTACTACGGCCCGACGCTGGGAGTCGACGAGGGTCGGTTCGACAAGACGTTCCAGGTCAACTTGCGCGGCCCGCTGTTCTGGTGCCAGGCGGCCTGGGAGCAGGCGATGCGCGCCAAGCCTGGCGTGATCATCAACATCGCCTCGGTCGGCGGCTTGCGAACCGAGGGAGCACTCGGTGTGTACAACCTCACCAAGGCAGCGCTCATTCACCTGACTCGTCAGTTGGGCGGCGAACTCGGCCCCACCAGAGTGGTCGGGATTGCGCCTGGCCTGGTGAACACCGACTTCGCCTCGGTGTTGGTCGCCAACTTCGGCGACAGCCTTGCGGCGGCGATGCCGTTGAAGCGGCTCGGCGAGCCGCAGGACATCGCCAACCTGGCTACCTTCCTGGCATCGGACCTGGCGTCGTGGATCACCGGCGAGACCTACGTGATCGACGGCGGGGCGGGTGTGCGATCGGGAGCAATGGACTAATTCACCACCGGAAGGAGTAACCACATGCCTGTTACATCAGGGTTCAATCACGTCGCGACGCTGACGTCGGACATGGACCGCACCGTGCAGTTCTACCGTGATGCGTTCCAAGCGGTGGTGGTGTTCGAGATGGACGCCAAGGAGGATCATCCGCGCATGTCGATTCTCGACCTCGGCGGCGGCGCGGCACTCAACGTGTTCGAGGTTGCCGCCGGCGACATCATCGGTGAGCGCCGCAAGCAGGGCCACCGCGGCGCGATCGACCACTACGCGTTGGCCGTCGACTCGAAGACGGTGCTCGAGCAGGTCAAAGAACGCCTCGTCGCGGCTGGCGCAGAGATCGGTGAGATCCAACGCCTCGGCGACGAATGGTCGCTGTTCTTCCGAGATCCTGATGGCATGGAGCTGGAGGTCTGCGCCAAGGCTGTGCCGTGACCGTCACACGCAGGTGGCGCCTCGGAACTGCAGCTCGATGTCCAAACCTTGTGCGCCATAGCCGGCCCCGTCCTTGACGACGCCGTAGCAGCCTTGGAACCAGATCCCACCGGAGATCGAGGAGAAGGTGACCTGGCCGTCTTGGATCCGAACGATGCTGCAGCCCGTTGGAGCATCACAGTCGTAGTCGAGCGAGACGTCAGCGTTGCCCGGCCGACCCATGATCTGGTGATCGAGCGGTAGTGGCGGTCCACCATCGTGGTCGAGCAGGAGCTGGACAAAATCGTCGGCCTCGGCGCTCTGGTTCTCGATCCGTTGGACCTCGCCGCTGGCCGGCCCAACCGAGCTGTCGTCGTCGCTGTCGACGACTCGGATGATGGTCGTGACGACTGCACCGATCGCCAGGAGCGCAGCGGCCATTGCACCGAGAGCAATGACGAATCGTTGGGTGCTGGTCTTGCCTTGCAGGAACTGAGCCCAGAACGATTGTTTGTCGTGGTTCAGACCACTCGGGTGTTCCGGCGGTTCCACGGGCTCAATTCTGGCACACATCCTCAGTCACGAGGCTCGAGCAGGTCGTGCGGCTTGATCGAGAAGATGAGCGTGAGCAACGCCAGACATCCGAAGCCGGCGCCCACGAAGAACGGGGCTCGCAACCCGAACTGGTGAGCCACGAGGCCGCCGAGGGCTGCACCGATCGAGATGGATCCCCACACCAGCCAGCGGTACACACTGTTCACACGACCGAACAGATTCGCCGGAACGATTCGTTGACGGAGCGAAACGGTGACGGTGTTCCACACCGTCGTGCCGAATGCCATGGCGACCGTGGCAACGGCACTGACCCACAAGCGCGGCCAGAGTCCTTCGGCGAGCATGCACAACACCCAGACGACAACGATGCTGTAGATGATCGACAACGAGCCGATTCGCCGAGACATTCGCTCGGCGACGAGCCCACCGACGACGGCGCCAACTGCTCCGATAGCAATCAGGGCGCCGTACCAGCGATCGCTGATGTGCAGCAGATCCTGGGCGAACAGCACGAAGATCGCCGCAGTCATCTCCATGCCCAGTACCGACAGACTGGCGGCGAGGGCGAGACCGCGTAGCCCCCTGTGACGCGAGAGCCAGCGCATCCCCTCGGCGATGTCGGTGCGCAGCCGCGGCCGAGATTCGCCGATCCGCGCGGGCGGTGTTGTCGAGATCCGCAGCGTGAAGACCAAGATCGCAGCCATCGCAAAGCTGAGGGCGTCGAAGCCGAACGGCAGCCACATGGCGGCGACGAAAAGCACGCTTCCGATCGGTGTGCCGACGAAACTGTTGGCGGCAATCTCGGCTGCGAAGCGGCGGCCGTTGGCCTTCTCCAGCAGCTCGACGGGCACGATCGAAGGCACCATTGCTTGCGAGGCATTGTCGAAGAACACCTCTGCAATGCCGAGGCACCCTGCTGCGATCCACAGCATCCAGACCTGGGTGTGGTCCGTTGCCACGGCGATTGCCAAGGCCCCAACCGTCGTTGCCCGGAAGACATCGGCGCGCACCATGAGCAGGCGGCGATCGACTCGATCGACAATGGCGCCGATCGGGAGCGACAGCAACAGCCAGGGCAGCGCGGCAGCCACACCGATGAAGGCGATCGATAGTTCGCTGCGCGTGAGCCGCGACGCTAGAAGTGGCAGCGCGACGAGGAATACGCCGTCGCCGAGATTGGAGATGGTGCTTGCCGTCCACAAACGCCAATAGGCCGGGGGAAGCCGTGCCGTGACGTCAGCCGATTTCACCCTGGGCCGCTCCGACCAACAACATCGTGACTTCCGAATAGTTATTCCGCATGTGAGGCGACCTTAGTCGGTTAGGTAGGTAAATCCTGTCGACGCACCTTGCCCGACGACGTCATCGGCAGTGTGTCCACGAGCCGAATTTCCTTCGGCATCATGAACATCGGCAGCCATTCGCCCGCCATTGAGCGAATCGATGTCAACGTTGGTGGAGACGCGGCATCGGTCGGGACGATCCACGCCACGATCCGTTCGCCCCACTCGATATCAGGCGCGCCTGCCACCGCGACCTCGGCGACATCGGGATGGCGGCGCAGCACAACCTCGACCGCTGACGGCCACACGTTCTCGCCGCCGGTGACGATCATCTCACCGCGCCTGCCATGTACCGTCAGCGCGCCATCATCATGCAGGTGTCCGAGGTCGCCAGTCGCGAACCAGCCGTCGACCAGCGGTGCCGGGCCGTCGCGGTAGCAGCGAAAAAGCGTGGGGCACCGGATGAGGATCTCGCTATCGCTGTCCACGCGAATCTCTACACCGTCGAGTGGCTTGCCGTCGTAGACCACACCGCTGCCAGTTTCTGTCATGCCGTACGTCGTGATCACGTTGTGTGGAAGGCCGACTGGCGGCCGCGAACCGCCAAGCACGATTCGGCGGAAGAGACTTGGCTCGACGCGCCGAAGCGTTGTCGGCACCAACGACACCAGCGTTGCGCCGCCGGCCGCGGCCGCGCTCACGGCGTCGGCGTCGAAGCCGTCGTGAACAATGAGACCCGCGTCGGTCAACAGCGCGCGTGCTACGACCGACAGACCTCCGATGTGAGATAGCGGCAGGCACGCCAGCCATGTGTCGTCGCCTCGTACTCCGAGTCGCGCTGATGTCGCTTCGGCGGATGCCCGTAGTGCATCGTGCGTCAGCACCACACCGCGCGGTGCGCCGGTGGTGCCGCTCGTCGCCACAACCAGCGCGTCGTCCTGCTCGACGCAGCGGCCCTCAAGGTTGCGAATCCCGTGTTCATCGATCATTCGGTCCGGGGCAATCGACGCGAGCACCGCCCGCTGCCCCGCTGGCGGAAGGCGTCGATCGAGTGGGAACGCCGCGTCGCCCGCGTCCCAGATCCGCCGAAGAGTTTCGACGAACAGGTCGCCGCCGGGAAGGTCGATCGCAACGAGGTGCGGCACGGTCAGAAGGCTACGGTGACGACCGTGAATCGGTGGATACTCGGCGCTCGCCCGCGCACACTTCCGGCTGCCGTCGTGCCCGTCGCGATCGGAGCCGGCGCCGCTGTAGGGGGACCATCGCCTGTCTGGTGGCGAGTCGGTCCGGCGTTGATCGTCAGTCTTGCGTTGCAGATCGGTGTGAACTACGCCAACGACTACAGCGACGGGGTTCGTGGTACTGACGATGTGCGCGTCGGACCGACCCGTCTGGTGGCGGGCGGCTTGGCGACACCTGGGCACGTGAAGCGAGCGGCGTTCGCGGCGTTCGGAGCGGCGGCAGTCGCCGGGTTGGTGCTGGCGTTGGCCACCAGTTGGTCGCTGATCGTTGTCGGCGCCGTGGCAATGCTCGCTGGTTGGGGCTATACGGGTGGGCCGAAGCCGTACGGGTACCTCGGCCTTGGCGAGTTGTTCGTGTTCGTCTTCTTCGGTCTTGTGGCGACCATCGGCACGACCTACGTCGTGATCGAAGAACTTCCGGCACATGGCTGGGT
>JANOJI010000431.1:0-8699 GCA_031408175.1 Ilumatobacteraceae bacterium | reverse complement strand
CGGGCGGGCTCGGAGGTTTCGACGAGTGGGACGCCCATGCGATCGTCGTCGAGATCGCCGACGGGCTGGAAGTCCACATCGCAGCGTTGGACGACATCATCGCGTCGAAGGTCGCCGCTAACCGCCCGAAGGACCAGCGGTCGCTGCCCTACCTGGAGTCCTTACGCGATCAAATCGACGAGAGCTGAACCGATGTTGCCTGCATGATTGCTAGCATGCAGGCATGGCGCAAGTATCGTGGCGAGCGGATGACCAACTGGTCGAGCGGGTGAAGCGTGCAGCCGGTGACAGCGGTCGGTCGATGAACGAGTTCGTCACGCTGATACTCGATGTCGCCACCGATCCGGCACGCGCCGGCACCGAGGCCGAGCGCGTTCGCGAGCGGCTGCAGCACGCTGGTCTTCTGGCGGCACCTGCCCGAACCGCGGGTCGTAGGCCATCACGGGCTGCAGTCGAGGCCGCCTCGCGTCGAGCCGCGACAGGTACTCCGCTGTCGGATCTGGTGAGAGAAGGACGTTGACGGTCTACGCCGATAGCTCGGCGGTGGTGAAGCTGTATGTCGCCGAGGCACACCACGAGTCGGTGCGGCAGATCAGCGGACCGATCGTCGTATCGGTGCTTGCGCACGTGGAGGTGCGCGCTGCGATCTGGCGAAAGCATCGCCTCGGTGAGATCAGCGTCACCGATGCAGGGCTGCTGTGCGCCGAGTTCGCTGCCGACCTCGCCGGCGATGACCTGCCCGCGCCGCGCTTCGCGGTGATCGATGTTGGCGAAGAGGTCGTGCGCGCGGCCATCGATGCGGTGGCTCGTCATCCGTTGCGCGCCTACGACGCCGTACAGTTGGCATCTGCGCTCGAGGTGCGCAAGGTGCTCGATGGCCTCGACGGTTTCGCAGCGTTTGATGACGCTCTGCGTTCGGCCGCAGCGGCTGAGGGTCTGGCGCTGGTGCCAGAGACCTTCGATCACTGACCGATCGCGGGTCTGTGACTGTCAGCTACGCCAGGTGGCGGAATCGCGGCCGAGTTCGTCGAACCGCTTGACGATCCACAGCGGCACGTCCATCGGTGCAGCCACGCGGACCACCGAACAACTCGCGGATCTTGCGGGTGAAACCCCGAGCGATCGACAACCCGACCAGGTTGTCGTAGTGATCCTCGATTCGCTTGCACGTGGCGTGTGGGTGTGTCTCGAGCACGGCCCTCGCGCCGACGATCTCCAACGAGGGGACAGCGATCGTGAGGTCGACGATCATGTGATGAATGGTCAGCGGCTCGGTGTCGTCGGCGATGTACAGACCCGGCGGCTTCTGGTCGCGGACCGAGCCGCGAAGGATCAGCTTGTCGGCGCCGTGGCGATAGGCGCGCACGATGTACGCCCGCTCGTGGATCAGTTCATCGGCTGCGTCGACGCCATTGGGATGAGGCGTGATCGCATCGAACGCCGGCGTCATGCCGAGGTGGCCTCGGCCATGGCCTCGAGCAGGGTGTTCCACGCCAGAGTCGCGCACTTGATCCGTACCGGAAACTTGACGACACCCTGCAGTGCTTCGAGATCGCCCAGCTTGACCTCGGCGTCGGGTACCCGCTCGCCGTCGGGCACGTCTTCTTCGATCGACATCATTCCCTTGAAGCGGCGAACAAGAGCGCGTACCTCGGCGACCGACTTGCCTTTGACGGCCTGGCTCATCATCGACGCCGAGCTCTGCGAGATCGAACAACCCTGGCCGCCGACCTTCACATCGGTCACGGTGTCGCCTTCGACCTGCAGGTACACGTCGATCTCGTCACCGCACAACGGGTTGTGGCCAACCGCATGCGCCGCGGGAGGAGGCAGCTCGCCGCGGTTGCGCGGCGTGCGGTAGTGATCGAGGATGATCTCGCGGTACAGGTCGTCGAGGCCCGGCATGATGTGTTGCTCCTCTTCTTCGGGTCAGAGCCCGAAGATATCGCTCGCGCCGTCGAGTGCATCTGCCAGAGCGTCGACGTCGTCGTGGTCGTTGTACAGGTAGAAGCTGGCCCGTGCCGTCGCATTGACGCCGAGCAGGCGCATCAACGGCTTGGCGCAGTGGTGGCCGGCTCGCAGGCAGACGTTGCGTTGATCGAGCACCTGCGACAGATCGTGTGGATGGATGTTGCGGAACCCGAAGCTGAACGTCGCCCCGCGAACCTCGACATTGGTGGGGCCGTGCAGGCAGATGTCGTCGCCGTATCGCCCGTTGAGCGTGGTCATCGCGTAGGTGGCGATCTCCATCTCGTGGCGTCGCACGTTGGCCATGCCGAGGTCTTCGAGAAAGTCGACGGCGGCGCCGAGACCGATGGCCTCGACGATCGGTGGTGTGCCGGCTTCGAACTTTGCAGGGAGCTCGGCGGGAGTGAACCCGTCGAGGCGCACGTCGAGAATCATGTTGCCGCCGCCGAGGAATGGCGGCATCGCGTCGAGCAGGGTCTCGCGTCCCCACAACACCCCGATGCCTGACGGGCCGCACATCTTGTGGCTGCTGAACGCGACGAAGTCGGCATCCCATGCCTGGACGTCGGTGACGTTGTGCGGTACGTACTGGCACGCATCGACGATGGCCAACGCACCAGCGGCATGGGCCGCGTCGCAGAGCTGGCGCACAGGAGTGATGGTGCCCAGCACGTTGCTCATCGCCGTGAAGCAGAACGCCTTCGCACCATCGAGCAGCGCGGGCAGGTTGGAGAGATCCAGCTGGCCGTCGTTGGTCAGCGGCACCCAGCGCAACTCGATGCCGCGCTCGGCGACGAGCATGTGCCACGGCACGATGTTGGCGTGGTGCTCCATCTGCGTCAGCACGACTACGTCGCCCGCATGCAGGTTGGTTCGGCCCCAGCTGTAGGCGACCAGGTTCAGGGACTCGGTGGCGTTCTTGGTGAAGATCAACTCCTCGGCGCGGGGTGCGTTGATGAACCTGCGCACCGCTTTGCGCGCACCCTCATAGGCGTCGGTCGCCTCGGCCGCCAGCTGATAGGCGCTGCGGTTGATGGGCGCGTACGACGTTTCCATGAAGTGTGTCATCGCGTCGATGACCAACCTCGGCTTCTGCGACGTGTTGGCCGAGTCGAGGTACACCAGCGGCTTGCCGTTGATCTGACGCTGCAGCAACGGGAACTGCGCCTTGATCTTTGCCGTGTCGAGACTCACCTGAACGCCTCGTAGCCGTCGCGTTCCAGCTGTGCTGCTAGCTCCATGCCTCCGCTGGCCACGATGCGTCCGCCCACCAGGATGTGCACGTGGTCGGGTTGCACCTCGTCGAGCAGGCGCTGGTAGTGGGTGATCAGCACCACGCCCATCTGCGGCCGGTCGCTGCGGATCTCGCGGATGCCTTTCGCCACCGTCCGCAGCGCGTCGATGTCGAGTCCGCTGTCGGTTTCGTCGAGGATGGCCAGTTCAGGCTCGAGGATGGCCATCTGCATGATCTCGTTGCGCTTCTTCTCGCCGCCGCTGAATCCCTCGTTGAGGTACCGATCGACGAACGATGAGTCCATCCCCAGCCGCTTCATCCAGTCCATGGTGGCCAACCGCAGTTCGAGCACGCTGAGGTCGATGCCTTTTCGGGCCGAGAGGGCTTGTCGCAGGAAGTTGATCACCGAGACGCCGGGGATCTCCTGTGGATACTGGAACGCCAGGAACATGCCGGCCTTGGCCCGCACGTCGGGCGGCCAGTCGGTGATGTCGTCGCCTTGGAAGAAGATGCGACCCGAGGTCACCAGGTATTCGGGGGAAGCTAACAGTGTGCTGGCCAGCGTGCTCTTGCCGGAGCCGTTGGGGCCCATGATCGCATGTGCTTCGCCGGCGTTGACCGTGAGTGACACGCCGCGCAGGATCTCGTCGCCGGCTACCAGGGTGCTCGCAAACCCTTCGTTGGCTGCGGATTCGTTGGCCGCAGACTCGGTGAGAGCGGGTTTGGCATGCAGATCTTCGATGCGAAACAGCTCGGTGGCAGCTGTGGTCATGTCTCTCAGTGTATTTCCCCTATGGCGGTAGTGGAAACCCCCAACCCACCTTCTGACCGAGTGTTTCCGGCCCGCCACCGGCCATAGGAGTGTCTGCGGCGCACCCGGGGTGGCCGGAAACACTCGGTCAGGACCGCAGGGCCCGCCAGATCGCAGGATATGACGGGTATTCGAACGAGCCGTCGACGTATCCGGCCTCGCCCAGAGCCCGGTGGAATCGGGGCAGGTTGCGGAACGGGACGCCGGAATCCACATGGTGGGCCAGGTGCCAGCCAATGTGGTACGGCACCAGCATGAACCTGGCCAGCGGGTGCTGGCGGACGGAATGGGTGGTCTGGCGGCGGTCCTTCGAGCGCTGCATCCCGCCATGCTCGGCGATCGAGCGCAGCCGGTTGATCACTCTCCAGACCGTGAGATACGGCGCCAGCCACAGCACGGGATAGAGCCACCAGTACCCCGAGGCGATCGCTGCGCCGAGCAACACCGCCTGGATCGCCAGGATCTTCCACACGGTTCGCCGCGAGCGGCGATCGGGGGAGCGCACGTTGCCCAGCAGCTGGCGCATCAACTTCAGCCCGGTCTGACCCGTTGCGTCGCGGATGAGCTTGCGTCGGAAACTGGCGTGTCCGATCGGGTATCCGGCGTAGAGAGCCATGTCGGGCTCATCCGGACCGAATTCGTCGCGATGATGAGCCATGTGCACTCGGCGATAGGCGTCAGTCGAGGTGAAGGCGGGGAAGCCGAGCAGCCATCTGCCGACCCAGTCGTTGGCGCGCTTGTCGGCGAACAGCAGCCGGTGGGCGGCCTCGTGCATCAGCGAGGCAAATTGGGCGAACGCCCTGCCCATCAGCACGAATGTCAGGGGAAGTGTCCACACGTAGCGCACGCTGAGCCAGATCAGGATGGCGGTCTGCACATACAGGCTGACCACCGAACCGGCGTTGCGCCACGAGGCGATGCGCCGCAACTCGTCGCGAAGTGCCGGGGTTGGCCTGCCGTCGTCGCGGACCTCAGCGGTTTCGTGGGCGACAGGCAACGTGGCTGGAACCATGGTCACCATCGCCGTCAATGCTACGACCGCTTGCGTCACCTGCCCAGCAGATCTTCTTTCCATGGGCGGAACTTCGTGTGCCGCTGACCGCTGGGCCCGCTGCCGTCGCCGGTGTTGTCGGGGTACAACCGGAAGGTGTGCTGCGCCATGACATCGTCGGCGCGACAGGCCCAATAGCGGGCATCGCCACCGGCTGCTGGGCCGGCTCGCCACAGCAGCCAGTCACCGATGCGGCGCTTGTATTCGGCCTCCGGTCGATTCGGCAGGTCAGCCCCCAACTCCAGCAACTCTGGGGGTGCCTCGATCCACGCCGACGCCACGATGTTGCGGTCGCGCGTCGGTGTTGGTGGCAGGGCCTCGGTGTGGATCGGGGTGTGGTCCGCAGGTCGCTGGTCGTAGCGCAGCGCCGGTGGTTGGTCGCTACCAGCCACGTGCGACCCAACTGGCGAGCTGCGGGCGCTCGTGGGCGATCGTGGTGTCGACCCCGTGTCCGGGCATGACGATGGTCTCGGCTGGAAGTGTGAACAACGATGTGTCGATCGAATGGATGATCGTGGTGAAGTCGCCACCGTCGAGTTTTGTGTTGCCGGGCCCACCCGGAAACAGCGTGTCGCCGCTGAACAGCAGCGGTGCGCCCTGCACCTTGAAGCTGACCGAGCCGGCGGTATGGCCGGGATTGTGGATCGCTTCCAGCCGCAGCTTGCCGACCTCGATCACTTCGGCGTCGTCGATGAACACGTCGTAGCCGACGTCCTTCAACCGTGGGGCATCGGCAGCGGTGACGGCAACTTCGTAGCCCGCCTCGCGCATGGCCGGAATCGCCTGAATGTGATCCCAGTGACCGTGGGTTTCCAACACCCTGCGCACGCCAAGCCGCTGGCACAGTTCGAGCAGTTGCTCGTGCTCGTTGGCCGCATCGATCAGCACCGCTTCGCCCGTCTCGCGACAGCGCAACACGAACACATTGTTCTCGTACGGCCCGACGACGACGCGATGGATCTCGAGGCGGCTGTCGGCCCAGTGCAATGTGGTCATGGGCCGACGATAGCGAGAACGGGTGTCGCTACGCTGCGCCGGTGGCCGCGACCGACCCTGCATTGTGGACGACAACCGTTCAGGTGGCGGCGATTCGTCGACGCGAACTCGGCAGTGCCGAGCTGCTCGATGCCCAACTGGCTCGGATCGAGCGTCTCGATCCTCAGGTGAATGCGGTGTGCACCCTGTCGGTCGACGATGCCCGGGCCCGGGCGGCGGCCGCCGACGAGGCCACTGCCAAGGGTCAATCCTGGGGCCCGCTCCACGGCGTATCGATCACCGTCAAGGATGCGATCGCCACCGCAGGAATCCGTACGACCGGAGGCTCGCCAGAGCTGCTCGGCAACATTCCACGGCACGATGCCGAGGCCGTTGCTGCGGTGAAGCGCGCCGGCGCGATCGTCTTCGGCAAGACCAACGTTCCGCTGTGGTCGGGCGACGTGCAGACGTTCAACGAGATGTTCGGCACGACCAACAATCCGTGGGATCTCAGTCGGGTGCCCGGCGGGTCGTCGGGTGGTGCCGCTGCGGCTGTGGCGTGCGGCATGACGAGTTTCGAGATCGGCACCGACATCGGTGGATCGGTGCGCGTGCCGGCAGCGTTCTGTGGTGTCTATGGCCACAAGCCGTCGTTCGGCGTGATCCCGACTCTGGGCTACATCGACGAACCGAACGGTGGTGTGACCGAGAGCGACGTCAATGTCTTCGGACCGATCGCTCGCAGCGCCGATGACCTGGCCCTGTTGTTGAACGTTCTCGCCGGTCCGACCCCCGATCGAGCCGTTGGTTGGCATCTCGATCTGCCTCGTGCCCGCATCGACGACCTGCGCTCGTTGCGGGTGGCGACGTGGTTCGATGAGCCGTCGACGCCGATGGATGCGGAGATGGTGGCTGTACTCCATGGTGTCGCCCATCGCCTGGTCGAAGCAGGCGTGTCGGTCGACCGCGCCGCTCGTCCACAGATCGATTTCACCGAGGCGTGGCACGCGGGCGGCTGGCTCATCGGCGCAGCCGTGGAGATGAAGGATGGCGATCAGGGTGTCGGTCACAAGGACTGGCTTCTTGCCGATCGCGAGCGTGCTCGTCGTCGCCTGCGGTGGGCCGAGTTCTTCGAAGACGTCGATGTGTTGCTGTGCCCGATCACGGCAACGCCGGCGTTCGCGCATCAGCAGGAGGGGACGTGGGCCACCCGCGACTTCGTCGTCAACGGTGAGACCGTGCCGTACTACGAGCTGGAAGCGTGGCCGGCGATCATCGGCTCGGCGTACCTGCCCTCGACGTCTGCTCCTGTTGGTCGGACCGCGGCGGGGCTACCCGTGGGCGTGCAGGTTGTGTCGCCGTTCATGCATGACTATCGCTCGATCGCGGTGGCTGGTCTCATCACCGAACTGGTCGGTGGCTACGCCGTTCCCCCCATCGCCCGCTGACAACGTCTCGTCGGGCGCGCTATTACGCCACCCATGGCACTTTTCGCGCCCGTGGGTAGTTTTTATTTTAACACCCAGCTCATTGGCAATAATATTTGCCATGGTTGTTTTGCCAAGGCCTGGAGGGCCGTGCAGCAACACATGGTCGAGCGATTCGGAACGCAGCTTGGCTGCCTGAACAAAAACTTTGAGGTTGTTTACAACGCTATGCTGGCCTGTGAAATCAGAAAACTCTAACGGGCGCAAAACCTTTTCGATTTCGCGTTCGGCAGCCGTGAGGTTAATGTCAGAAGGGTCGAGGTTGGTGTTCAATGATTATTGTGGTATGCAGCAAATTTAAATTTTAAATAAGCGCAGTAAATTATTTGTTTGAAATAATTTCAAGAATTCCATAGTCTTCATTAGTATTTAAATGATTTATTTCATCAATCTTATTTATAACAAGATTGGCAACAGCAAGGGTTTTTTGATTACCTGTATTAAGAAGAACAACCTTTGGAGGAAATCCTTTTGAAGTGGAGAGTTTATAAAAATCGGAATCGTTGGTTAAGATGATGAAATCATTTTTTAGTGCATAGTCCCAAATTTCAATATCTGTTACGGGAGCATTTTGTTTTAACTCACTAACATGTTTAATGTCCGAAAAATATTCCTTAAGCGAATGGATGAGCTTCCAGGATAAATTTGCATCAATCAGCAAATTCATTTATGATACAATTATTTTGGTGATGTATTCGCGCTGTGCAGCAAATGCAAGTGCGGCTTTTACCTGCACATCGGTTAAATAATTATAATCATCAAGAATTTCGGAAAGAGTCATGCCGGAAGCATACCATTGCAAAACATCAACAACAGCAATGCGGGTTCCTTTAATGCAGGGCTTACCAAACCTTATGTCGGGATTTATGCTTATGTGTTTCATAAAATTTTCCATGTGAAAATACTTTTTAAATAGAATGAAACAAAGATAAAGATATTCATAAGGCATATTTGAAGTGTGTTTCGGTGTTAGTGTCATGTGTTTTATTTTTTGGAAATGATGGCATGAGGTTTTTTATAGTAGATGGAATTTTCGCGATGGTAGTCGTCATTTTTTTTTGAGGCTATGCTATATTTATTTGTGATGCTGTTATATTTTTTTCAGAAGATATCGTTTTGTTTTCAGTAGGTCACGTCTATGTTTCAGTATGTGGTGTATTGGTTTCAGAACGT
>JANOJI010000353.1:0-5116 GCA_031408175.1 Ilumatobacteraceae bacterium | reverse complement strand
GTGTCGAACGGACTGAGGCGTTGGCGTCGTGGGTCGAGAACGTGCGCGACGTGCTGCAATCCGGCAATCAGCCCGTTGGCGCGATCGGTGCGACGACGGAAACGTGCCCGCCTCGATTCGCCCGCAGGTGCGCTTGTTGTTTGCTCGTCTCTCGGCGGGTCAGCCTGCCGAGGTTGTCTTCCGACGATTTGCCGACGAGATGGATGAACCGCTCGCGGATCTGGTGGCAGTCGGCCTTCTGATCGCAGTCTCTCGCGGTGCGGAAACCGAGGATGTGCTCTCGGCCCTCGCCGCACAGGCCAGGCACCAGGCCGATCGTCGTCGCATCGTCGAGGCGGAGCGAGCGCCCATGCGCCGCGAGGTCGTGATGGTCTCGCTGGTCATGTGTGCGTTGCTGGGTGGAGTCTTCCTCTTCTCTCGTAGCTCCTATCTCAACGCGTACGACGACGCCTCGGGGCAGCTCTTCCTCGCGATGATCCTGGTCGGGTACGGTGGGCTCCTGGTCTGGGTCGGTCGTCTGGCCACGTTCCCGCAACCATCGCGCTTCCTCACGCTCCGTCCGGTCGAATCGTGAACGCCGCGGCGCGGCTGATCGTGGCCACGTTGCTCGGGGTCGGAGGCGTCTGGCTGATCGTCACTGGAGCAGCGCAGCGGCGACCCGCGCTCGCGAAGGTATCGACGTACCTCGGCCGAGTGCCGGCGGTCGGTGGTGCCGCGATCGCAGGCTGGGCGCGCCTGGGCCAGTCGTTGGCTCGGCGCTGGCGGCTACGACCCGATGTGCTCGCCGACCTCCGTTTGGTGGGCCGATCACAAGAGGTTCACGCCGCATACTTGGTAGCTGCCGCAGTCGGTGGGCTCTTCGGCCCATCGTTGCTGTTGGCAATCGGCCAGAGCGTTGGGATGTTCTCGATCGGACTAGTCATGCCCCTGGCTGCCGCCTTGTTCGGAGCGACCATCGGTCCCCTGGTCGTTCACTCGACCATGCGGTCGGCCGCGGCCGAGCAGCGAGACGACCTTCGGTACCAGCTGTCGTCGTACCTTGACGTTGTCACCATGCTGCTTGCCGGCAATGTCGGCAACGAGGGAGCACTGCGTCAGGCAGCGCAGGCTGGCGATGGGCGCTTGTTCGTGGAGTTGCGCAGACGAATTCTGGTCGCCGAAACCTCGAACCGTTCGTTGGTTTCGGCGCTCGCCCAGCTGGGCGACGATCTCGACCTCGTCGAACTACAACAGATATCGGCGTCAGCTTCGCTGGCCGCATCGGCGGGCGCGCCCGTCGCCAAGAGCTTGGCGGCCAAGTGCGCCACATTGCGCGGGGCGCTCTCGGCTGAGCAGGAAACCGACGCCAGAGTGCGAACCGGAAAGATCACGGTTCCACTCGTCGGCATGTCGCTGTTGATCATGGCTGCCGTCATGTATCCCGCCCTCAACTTCTCTCGATAGGAGCACGATGAACATCGAATTGATGCTGTCAGCCATCACCCACATGGTCTACGGCCAACTGCGCCGTTTCACGGCGGACAGCACTGACCGTGACCGCGGGGCGGTGTCGTTGGAGCAAGTGCTGTGGTTCGTCGCCGCAGGCGTAGCCGTTGCGGTGATTGCCGCCATTCTGTGGGGCAAGATCAAGACCGAGGCCGAGAAGCCGATTCAGGCGCCGTCCGCGCCGTGAGTCGAATCCCGTGACCAAACACTTCGACGATGCCGACTGCGGTAGCGCCTCACTCACGATTGTTCTGCTGGCGCCTGTGCTGCTTGTGTTGATGTTCGCGGGCTTCCAAGCGGCGATGTGGAATCACACGCGTACCGAAGCACGAGTCATTGCCCGCGAGACAGCAGTCCTCGTCGCTCGAGATGGACTTCCGGCATCGCGGGCGGCTGCAGCAGCCTCGGCATCGCTTGCCAACGACAGCGTGCTGACCGGTGTGCACGTTTCGGTCGATAGCACCGCCACCGTCGTCATCGTCACGATCACGGGTGATGCCCCCGGAGTACTGCGTGGCACATCGGCCCCGGTTCGCGTTTCCGCAGCGGTCTCACTCGAAGGCTGGGTTCCGTTGTGAGCCAGCGCAGCGATCGAGGTGAGGCCAACGCGCTCGGGCTGGTGCTGATTGCCCCCGTTGCGCTCGCCCTTGCAATTCTCGTGCTGTGGATCGGGCGACAGGTCGACACCGATGCCCAGCTTCAGGCGGCCAGTTCGGCAGCTGCGCAGGCTGCGGCTCGCCAACGCAATCCCGCGACTGCGCTGGTTGCCGCGCAATCCGCGGCCACTGCGATGCTGACCGACGTCTCTGCATGCCCTGGAGGTCCGTCGGTCTCGGTCGATGCCTCGCAGTTCCGAGCGGGTGGCGAAGTCACGGTCGTCGTCTCCTGTTCGCCGCATCGTGCCGACCTGGGCCTTGTCGACCCGGGTTCGGTGACGTTCACGGCGTCGTCGACGGCCGTGATCGACACCTATCGATCACTTGGTTTGCCATGACCTATTCCGACGAGCGCGGCGATGCCGGGGCGGCAACGGTGCTGATGATCACCCTGTGTTTCACCATGCTCGCCGGCTCGCTCGTGTGGCTATCGCGTACGGTCGATCAGTCGCTCGACGATCGCACCAACGCCGCCGCGATCGCCTTTCAAGCAGCACGTTCCGGCGCCCAGGCGATTGACCCCGTGTCGGCGCGCAGCGGGGTAGTCATCGTCGATCCGATCGCGGCCCGAGTGGCCGTCGCTTCGACGACTGCTCGCCTGCTCGCAGCGAACGGTGACAGTGGGTCGGTGTCCTCTGTCTCGATCGAGAGCAATCGAGTGACCGTTTCGGTGACCATCACCACGACCGGTCGTGCGGCTACCGGCACTGGATCTGCATCCGCCGTAGCCGCCGTCGACGCACCGTTGCCCTAAGGAGACTCCGATGTCAACTTCAACACGCAGCCGCTCGGGCGGCCGGCTCGCCACTCGACTGGCAGTGGTAGCGGCCTCGACGATCGCGCTTGTCGTCGGGCTTCCGATCCTGCTCGTTGCAGCGGCAGCGCGACGATTCGATCATGCATCGCCACTGCGTGGCATGACCGCCCCATGGCGGTGGTCGATGGCGGATGTGCGCTCGTGGGGCGACCGCCTCATCGATGGTCTCGACTCGACTGCACAGTTGGTCGACCTCTTCTTCCGGAGTGCTCTGATCATCGGCTGGATCTGTGTCGCGGTATTGATCTACACGGTGGTCGACGAGATCGTGTTCCAACTACGTCACGGCATGCCGTCAGCGCGCCATCGTCGGCTCGGCGGGCTCGGTCCGCTGGGACGGAAGTTGGCGACGCTGCTCGTCGCAGTTCTGCCGTTGGCGGTCAGCGCTTCGCCAACGCTTGCCGGCTCGAGCGTCGCCCGGCCGGCGGCCGGAGTTACCCGCGAGCGTGTCGCCGATCTCGGTGCGCCAAGTGCGACGGCCATCGCAATGCCGCGGGCGGTCGACACGACAGCTTCGTCCGTTTGGGGCAATGGCTGGTCGGTGGTCGAGGTGACGCGCGGCGATTCGGTGTGGGCCATCGCTGAGCGTGTTGCTGATGGGCGCGACGTGGCCGCAATCGCTCAACAGATCGTCGCCGCCAACCTCGGAACAGTGATGAGTGATGGGCACCGGTTCTCGACCCCGGCGCTGATCGAGCCGGGTTGGCTGCTCAACGTACCCCGTGCTGCAACCACCGTAACGCTGACACCTGCCGGGCCGTTCCCTGTCGCCGATGTGCCGGGCGCGTCGGCAGAGCTCGAAGGTAGCTATGTGGTCGTGGCGGGTGATTCGTACTGGGAGATCGCCGAGGACCATCTCGATCCATTGGCAGGCAATCTCGAGGTTGCCACCTACACCGAAGAGCTCATGCAGATCAACTCACCGATGCTCGGCTATACCGACGAGCGTCTCATTCGACCCGGTGATGTCGTGCAACTCCGCGTGCGAGAGACTCAGGAGGCTGCTCCAGTGGTCACACCTGTCGCGACACCAATTGAGACGCCACCAGTCGTCGCTGACGCGCTGCCGACGACTGTCGTTGGGCTGCCGGCGCCAACCGCGGTGCCGACCACCGTGTCAACGCTGCCGTCGCCACTGCCGCCACCAACTCCAGCGTCAGTCGCGAGTCCGGCGCCGGTGGCGATCGGAGCCACGATCACCGCCGACCTCGAAGATTGGCCGAGCGGCGGCGTGCCGATCAAGCGTGGCCTGGCAGCAGCTGTTCTGCTGGCCGGTGGGACGCTCGCTGTCCTTGACTCCCGTCGTCGTCAACAGCTCAGGAGTGCCTGCGTCGGCGCCCGCCTGCTTGCACCAACCGAAAGGGAAGTCGAGACAGAGGCCACGCTGCGCTCGCTGACCGCCGCCGATCGACTAGCGCGGCTCGATCTCGCCTTGCGCTGCGCAGCACCCGGTCTTGCCCGCCAGCATGTGCGGGCCATGGCAGTGGAGATCGCTGACGACGGCGAGATTCGCCTGTACACGGACCGACCCGCCATGGAGTTGGCACAGCACTGGCTCGTCGACGACAAAGCTGGTGCCTGGCGTCTGCCGGCACGAGTGACACTCGCAGAGTTGGCCGACGACGCCCGTCGAGCCAACCAGCCGTGCCCCGCCATTGTTCACATCGGCGAATCGGCGGGCGGTCAGCTGTTCGTCGACCTCGAAGCCGTTGGCGTGTTGACCGTCGATGCAGAGCCCGCAGTGGCTGCGTCAATCGTGCGCTGCGTCGCCGCGTCGTTGGCCGTCTCTCCGTTCGCCGAGTCCGCCCGCGTCTTCACGGTCGGCGTCGGGGTCGAGGCACAACTCGGCAGCCTCACGGTCGAGTCGCACGACTCGGTTGCCGCGGCCGTCGATGCGGTTCGAACCACGGTTGGCAGCATTGCCACGGCGACCAGCGGCACGGTCACGACGTTTGCCCTGCGCGCCTCTGCCCGCGGCGGCGAGGTATGGGAACCGTCACTGCTGCTCTCCATCGGAGCCGATGATCCTGACGAGTTGGCTCTGCTGGTGTCGCTCGCTCGAGGTGGCGGCCGCGGCGTCGGCGCGATGGTCGACCGCGCAGTGGCGGGAAGCGGCGCCGCGCTTCGCGCCCACGGAGATGACTATGTGCTCGAGCCG
>JANOJI010000328.1:0-2660 GCA_031408175.1 Ilumatobacteraceae bacterium | reverse complement strand
CTGTCGAAGGCTGTTGACGCGGCCTTTCTACGAGAGAATGCAGCCTCCCGTTCCGATGTCGAAGCAGTGCTCGAGGCGTTCGCCCACCGATAGCCTTTCCGACCTACGCAGCTCGGCCTCAGTGGACGAATTTCGTTGCCGCTAGCCGTAAGTAGCCGGTATGAGAGTCAGCGACTCAGCCCACCGCCGTGAAGCGCCGGTCCGTCTCGACCGTTGGCCGCTCGCGGAGATGGATTGAAGCTCCCACCGAGCGTTGGGTGCGGGCGAACGGCCCGTGAACCAGAATGTCCAAAGTCATTGGCCCTTGCCGATGCAACGACGCTCGGGTCGAGATAACTCGACGGAAATGGCTCGATCGCGCGGCGAGGTGATTGCGTCCCGGCATGTGGTGTAGAAGGTCGTGTGTTCCTCGAAGCTGTTGGTCAGTTTCGGGGTGCTGCGGGCAAGGCTAGTTCGCCGGTTTGCTCGGTGAGGTCTGCAACGCTGGCGGCGGCGATGTAGCGGCGTTCGGCTGCGATCATTTCGTCGTTGATCTCGACCAAGAGCGCGCCGACGAGACGGATCACGGAGGCCTTGTCGGGGAAGATCCCGACGACATCGGTGCGTCGCTTCAGTTCGCGGTTCAAGCGTTCGATCGGGTTGTTCGACCAGATCTTGGACCAATGCGCCGGCGGGAACCCGGTGTAGGCGAGGAGGTCGGCTTCCATTGCCTCGAGGCGTTCGGCGACACCTGGTGCGTAGGGGCGGAGTTGTTCGACGACAGCGCGCAGCTGCGTGGTCGCGGTGGCGGCGTCGGGTTGGACGAAGATCGTGCGGATCAGAGCGGCGATCACTTGGCGGTGACGGTGATTCGCGGCGGACAGCAGGTTGCGCATCGCGTGGACACGGCAGCGTTGCCAGGCGGCGCCTTGGAAGCAGCGGCGGATTGCCTTGACGAGGCCAGCGTGCGCGTCGGAGACCACGAGACGCACACCGGCGAGTCCACGGTCGGTGAGCGAGGTCAGGAACTCGCGCCAGAACGTCTCGTTCTCGGAGTCGCCGACATCGAGGCCGAGAACCTCACGATGCCCGTCAGCACGCAGTCCAGTAGCGATCACGATCGCCTTCGACACGACCTGGCGGTTCTCTCGGACATGGACGTAGGTGGCGTCGAGCCAGACGTAGACGAACGGCTGATGATCCAATCGGCGTGTTCGCAGCACATGCACGTCGGCGTCGATCTGGGTGCAGATCCTCGACACCGTCGACTTCGAGATCCCCGAGTCGCAACCGAGGGCCTTCACCAGATCGTCGACCTTTCGGGTGGAGGTGCCGGTGATGTACGCGGTCATGATCACCGCCCACAGGGCCTTGTCGATCCGCCGGCGCGGCTCGAGCAATTCCGGGAAGAAGCTGCCTTGACGCAGCTTCGGGATCCCGATCTCGACATCACCTCCGGGCGTTGACACGAGCTTGGGGCGATGCCCGTTGCGTTGTGTCACACGCTCGGTCGTGCGCTCACCATGAGCGGCGCCGATCGTCGCGGTCAGCTCCGCTTCGATCAGTTCCTGCAACGCGACGGTGAGGATGTCGCGCAGCGACGTCGAGAGGCTGGCGTCGGTGCCGCTCAGGCGCGCGGCAAGGTCGGATAGGGCAAACTCGTGGGTGGTCATCGTGCGTCCTTCTCGGTTGCTTGGTCGCTTTCGAGAATCGCACGATGACCACCATCACCCCGAGGATGGTCGCTGACTCCTACACCACGTGATGGGACTCACTCAGCGGAGGAGGTCGACATTGGGATCGCCGACCAGAGCAAGCGACGTCGCGCGCACCCCACGCGGGAAGCTGGACGTTCGAGGACGCAGAACGCCTAATACACGGGTGATAATTCGGGTTCCGCGGTGTTGGCCGGGTGTGCTGTGAGCATGCGCGGATGAGCAACTTTCCTTGTCTTGTCCGGTCGGTTTCGCCCTCGGGTGAGACCAGGTTTGTGTTGGGTGATCCGCTGGTCGATCGCTACCTGGCGTTCGTCGCGGGGAGAGCCAGAGCGGAGACATTGCGGGCGACGGCGTTCGATCTGAAGACGTTCTTCACGGTCGTCTCGAAGTCACCGGTCGATGTCGTCGCGGCTGACGTGTTCGAATTCTTGGCGCACCAGCGCGGCGACCGGTCGGTGATCCGGATCTCGGATCGAGGGTCGGGGCTGTCCGCCCGCACGATTGCACGTCGGCTCTCGTCGGTGTCGGGCTTGTACGCATATCTGGTCGCCCGAGGCGACACACCGGTCGTCTCGAACCCCGTGCCGCGTGGCTTATCGACCAGGCGCCAAGGCGGTTCCAAGCGATCTCAATCGGTTCCGCTGGTGCGGGTTCCGCGGACGTTGCCGACGATCCTGTCGCCGACAGAGGTGCAGTCGCTGGTGTCAGCACTTCGCACGCATCGAGACCGGGCGATGATCTTGGCGATGCTGCTCGGCGGTCTGCGCCGCTGCGAGGTCCTCGGTCTGCGACTGAAGGATCTGTGGGCCGGTGAACACCGCGTGTTCGTCGCTGACGGCAAGGGTGGCCATCAGCGGATCGTGTCGATGTCGGACAAGTTCTTCACCGCAGTCGGCGACTATCTCGATTTGGAACGGCCGGCCTGTTGTGGAACCGAGCGAGTCTTCGTGGCGTTGAAAGGCC